>ASHK01000574.1 GCA_000695745.1 Vibrio madracius
CCAAAGGCCATAAGAAAATTATGGGAATTGATTTTTCTCATCCGCGGCCATTTCTATTCATAATCTGTCACAACCGTTTTATCCAGCTCACAGTCTGGTTCATTTACTCCTCAACTCATTATCATTTTTTATCCATTTATCGACAAACGATAGCCGAAAAGGACAGCAGATATACCACTACCAAAGGGAACTTTGAGTTCTATCAATATTTAATTAGGGAAGTTTCAATTCCCTTATTTTTTATGCACATGACTCATTACGATGAAGCCGTTTCAATAACAAGCATGGAATGAGCATCATGATTAGAAGTAAACCCCTCTTAACCCTTTTACCTGCTTTGTGTCTCGCTTCTTTTGCTCAGGCACAAAACGTTTACGATGATCAAACTAATAAACTGGATATCTATGGTCGATTAGAAGGTCAAATTACCAAAGGAGAAGAAAGCTTCTCGGGCGAAGATGACTGGCGTGGCAGATTGAGTGGCCGCCTCGGCTTTAACATGAGCCGAGAACTCAGTGCTATTGATAACAGTCGAGTGGTGGGTAAGTTTGAGTGGCAAGTACGTACTGAAACCAATGATACGCGTCTTGATCAAGGCGAAGACTTAGAAGCCCGTTACAACTATGTGGGTATCGAGCATGATGATTGGGGAATGTTGTTCTTTGGACGAACCAAAAACCCATTGTATCAAGTCATGAAAATAACCGACAAGTACAAAAACTACACCCCAGGCATCTATAACTACGGCATCTCCTCTATTGATACGTCGTACAAGTACAACCGCCAAGATGCAACTTTACAGTACAACGGCCACTTTGGTATGCACGAAGTGCAAGCCGCTTATGTGTTAGGTAACGGAGAAAATGCTCGCCTTGATAACGGTATGATGGCGAGTTATCGCATCAACTACAAAGGTGACAATTTTAGATTGTCGCCTGCTCTTGCCATTAGTCAATTTAATCGTAATGACAACAACACCGACACCAAACGTAACCAGCATAATCAATTAATGGCTGGCGTTGAGCTAAATGTAAAAGGTTGGTTATTTGGCGTCACCGCTGATTTCGTCAAAATAGACGAGGACGGTGGCACTGAAGACGAATATTTTGGTATGGATTCTATCGTCGCTTATAAATGGGATCGCTTTAGAGTGCTAGCGGGCTACAGCTTCTTAAATCAAAAAGATGAGGATCTGTATGAGAAGGAAGATTGGCGTGTAGAAGGACAATGGACGTTGGCTAGACGCACTTACTTATCTTTAACCTATGACCGCGAACTGGTAGCGAAAAACAAAGACAGCAATGATGACGCTATTACGCTTGGTCTGCGTTATGACTTCTAAGGATTAATAATGAAAACCCTACTGAAAACTTCTTTACTCACGGCAGCTATTGCTATGAGTAGCTTTGCAGTGAACGCCAACACTCTCATTGCTCCTTCTCCAACGTCTAAAATGGATGGTGAGAATAAAGTTGTGGCGATTTACGGAAACTCTTACACGCATTACAACAACAACTTAAACACTCGACTGCGAGATTTAACCCGTTCATTGTTGCCAGATAACGCGAAAGGTTACAGTTACCGCGGCCTGACAATATCGAGTGGTCGCCTAGGTTGGCACGAGCCCAACTTACGCTTTCAAAACAGCCTTAAGAAATGGGATGTGGTGGTATTCCAAGGTAACTCAATGGAGCCCATTACCAAGAAAGCATCCTCCCGCGAATACTTTGAGCAATCGGCTAAAACGATGGCAAAAGTCGCTCACGATGCAGGTTCTAAGGTGGTGTATTTCATGACCTGGGCTCAAAAAGCACGCCCTGAGCAGACGAAACCCCTACTTAACGCGTATCTCGATATCGCAAAAGAAACCGGTGGTTATGTCGCGCCTGTTGGCCTTGCCTTCGAGCAGAGCATCAAACAGCATCCTGAGATCGATCTTTATCATAGTGATGGTAAGCATCCATCATTAGAAGGAACGTACTTGGCGGCATCTGTCTTCTTTGCCACCCTTTACAATCAATCACCCGTTGGCGGAGCAGTTCCGGTGGATACCACTATGTCTCCAGAAACGGCGAAGAAGTTGCAAACCATAGCATGGGATACCGTCCAACAATTCCAAAATAGTCAGTAACTTCAAACTCATGGTCTTCTCTCAACAATGAAAGAAGACCATTTCTATTACTAAGATCACCTTTCAAACAGCCAATCCAAAAGACCCTTTATTCTTTATGGTAATCTCCGTATCTCTTTGACGAATTACCATTGCGCTTTATGAAAGACCATCTCGATTTAGCCTCTTATAAACAACTGACCGAACAGCTACAGCCTCTTACGGAATCCGAGGCGACACTCAATACATTTCTTATCGAACATTTTGGTGAGTTGTCATACTACGGCATCATCGATCTTGCACAAAAAGCGAGGGTCAGCAAAGCGACCATCGGCCGCTATTTAAATAAACTCGGTTACACCGGTTATTCAGCGTTTAAACAGGCGCTAAGACAAGACTTAATCGCTCACGACATTGTTACACCCATAGATGCAAGCAAAGCCAAATCTCTCATTCAAGATACAGATACCAAACAAGAGGCATTTCGCTATATTGCCAATGTGACCCAACTTGTTGATCAATTTGCAGCAGACTTAGATGTCGAAGAGCTGGAGAAGCTCGCTCAGTTAATCGCCGATAAAAAACGCACGGTTTACGTTGTCGGCCCAGCCTCATCAAGAGCATTGGCCATTCACTTCTCAACGCTCTTAAAGTACAGCCGATCAGAAGTGGTCTTGTTGCCTCTTGATAAAGGCGAGTTACCAAAAACACTGCTCGGTATCAAAGAAGGTGATGTGCTAATTGCTTTCTCTTACTATCGCTTCAACCCAGTGGTTTTAGATATCACCAAGTACTTTAATCTAAAGAATGCGCACGTGACCGTTGTGACGAATACCCACTCTAACCCTTATGGTATATACAGTAACGCCCAATACGTATTACCAAGTAACGTTGATTCAATCTTCCACAGCCGAACCATAGGGTTCTTATTTGTCGAATTACTTTTGTTCTTGGTACAGCGCGAGTGTCACAACGATGATAACTTTGAAGAGTTAGAGGACTTATTTAAGTTTTTCGATGTATTTTCATCTATTGATTTGAAATAGAGGTATGACTTGTCAGTAAATAAAGCCGTCTAATATAAGTTCAGGCGCTATCATTGGTGTTGCCAATATCCTGCTCTTTTCCGCAACTCAGTCGAGAGAAAAAAATGTAACAACCATAGCCTATAAGAGGCTGTCTGGCCTGAGAAGATGAATAATTTTCACCGAGAAATACCCACATAGCTTACTCTATTAATAAGCTAAGTCATTATAATTAAATGACATTTAATTTTGCATCCACTTGTCAGCCTGCAAGTTAACAAATAAATACAAATCATTACTTTTGTTATCAAAAGCATAACTAAATATATGCTTTCTTCACAGTTCCGCTACATTAGCAAAAAATTAGATTACAAAAATGAACTACTAATTCCTTTGTATCTTTCCTAACTCAGCGTTATGTTTAGTTCAACGACATAAAATATAACTATATCAATACAGTCAAATACACTTCGTCAGTGGCAAACACACTCGGGAGATCACTTGAAGTCAATGATTTATATTATTGACTCTGGGTCATTTTCATTATTTCTCTGGTAATAGAAATACTTAGTGGAGATCGCATGGCATTATTGAATAATAACTTCAGCACGGATGACTTTGATTTAGAATCATTATTTACTCAATGGAATAATACAAAAAAAACTTACCCTTCAGATAAAACTATTCATCAGTTGTTCGAAGAGCAATGCAAAAAAACACCAAATAACATTGCGTTAGTCCACTCATCAAATACCTTAACCTATACCGAGCTTAACCAAAAAGCGAACCAATTAGCCAGACACTTACGTCATGAATATCAAGTGCTTACTTCTACTCCCTTAGTGCCCAATACGCTCATAGCCCTTCGCTTGGACCGAAGCTTAGAGATGGTCATTACCATCCTCGCAGTTTTAAAAGCGGGCGCGGCCTATGTACCGATTGATCCAAGCTATCCCACTGACCGTCTGTCCTTTATCCTAAAAGATACCGACACAAAGTTTCTTTTGACACAAAGTCACCTTGCAACTGGCGTGTGCGATGATATTGATACTCAACAAATTATTACCGACTTAAATGCCGACTTTTATAACACCGCAAATACTGAAGATTTAAACATCGCCCTATCTTCACAAGATCTTGCTTATGTTATCTATACATCAGGTACTACAGCAACCTAAAGGCGTCATGATTCCTCACCGAGGTATTATCAACCGTTTGACTTGGATGCAAGACCAATATCCGTTATCTGAACAAGACGTGGTATTACAAAAAACGCCATATGTATTTGATGTTTCCGTATGGGAATTATTTTGGGCACATTGGTATGGTGCCAAGTTAATTATGGCAGAGCCTGATGGCCACAAAGACAGTAGTTACCTTTACCAATTAATAGACAAGGAACGAGTCACTACTTTGCATTTTGTGCCGAGTATGTTGGATGCATACAACAGTTATTTATTCGCAAATAACTTAGTATTAAACCCATCTATCAATCAATTATTTTGCAGTGGAGAAGCGTTACATACTGCGACGGTAAATCGCACCTATGCTCTTTCCGACAACGCTAAATTTAAACTCCACAATTTATATGGCCCAACGGAAGCATCGATCGATGTCACTTATTATGAGCCGTACCACATCAGAATGTGTATATTGGCAAGCCCATTGCCAACACCATGGCATATATTTTAGATAGCGATCAACGCCGTGTCCCAATCGGCACTCCAGGTGAGCTATACATCGGCGGAGCCGGTTTGGCGCTTGGCTATCTCAAGCGACCAGAGCTTAGCGACGAGCGTTTTGTCGACAATATTTTGCCACTGACGAGGATATTAACCAAGGCTACACCAAGTTATACCGAACCGGTGACTTAGCTCAATGGACTGCTGATGGCAATATACAATATCTTGGACGTAACGATGACCAAGTAAAAATAAGAGGCTATCGTATTGAACTCGGGGAAATCGAATGCAAATTGCGCGAGATCGACACCATTGACCAAGCTTGTGTTCTAGCTAAGTCGAGAAAAACCGAGGCAGGCGAGAGTAAATATCTGGTTTGCTATTACACCTCTATAGCTGGCCATCACACCACAGATGCTCAGATTATTAGCGCGCTATCCCACCAGCTTCCTGACTATATGGTTCCAACTGCGTTCGTCCAACTAGCCACATTTCCTGTGACCATCAATGGCAAATTAGACAGAAAATCATTACCAGAGCCCACTTTTAGCTCCCAAGAGAACTACGTTGCTCCGCGCAACGAGCTAGACGCCCAACTCTGTTCCCTATGGCAAGATATACTTGGCCTTGAAAAAATAGGTATTCGAGAGAATTTCTTTGCCTTGGGAGGAGATTCGATTCTGGCAACACTCTTATCCACCAGAATGAGCGCTGTTCTAGACCGTGAAATCAAAGTGGCTGATATTTTCCACTACAAAACCATTGAAGCAATCTTGTCGGATTGTCCGATTAGGCAAAAAATCGAGATCACTAAACAAGAGGAGCACACGTCTCCCCTGTCTCTC
>ASHK01000575.1 GCA_000695745.1 Vibrio madracius
CTTATCTTATGCACGATCGTCCAAGTGGCACCCTTTAATGGTGATTTGGTGGATTACTATAAGTGGCTCACCGACCAGCAGCGACTAGAGCGCAAAGAAGCGCAAGAGAACGAGCCAGAGAAAAGCTCGAACAATAGCGCAGCGGCAAAGAAAGAGCAGAAACGCAAAGAAGCTGAGTTTAGAAAGCAAACTGCACCAATTCGCAAAACACTGACAAAACTTGAAGAAAAAATGGATAAGTTATCCGCCTTGTCGCTGAGGCAGAAGAGCAATTATCCGATTCTTCTCTGTATGATGCGGAAAATAAAGCTAAACTCAATGAAGTACTTGCCAAACAGGCCTCAAGCAAATCCGAGCTCGAAGATGTAGAAATGGAATGGATGGCCCAGCAAGAAGTTCTTGAGCAGATGGAACAGGAATTTAATCAGTAATGACCACAGAGCACGTATCTTCCACACTCACCCTAGAACACCTTTGGCAGTTTAGCCTGCAATATTACGGTGTGCGTGAAGTGAAAGAAGCGTGCTTAAATTTACAAAACCAATTTCATGGTAATGTGAATCTGTTGCTGTTGCTAAAATGGCTCGATGAACAATCGGTTCGCTTTCAATCTGAAGACTGGCATCTGGTCCAGGCTTGCTTAGGGCGAACCGAACAGCTCCTACACCAATATCGAGATATCCGCCGCCAACTCAAACACAACGTGTTCGATAGCCTTTACCGTGAAGCCCTCGAATTTGAACTCAGTCTGGAAAAACAGCAACAGTCGGATCTTGTTGACTGCGTCAATAGCCTAGCACTGATCCCCCACGATCACGAACCACTGGTACTGATCTACTGCCGACAACTTGGTGCCGAACATCTAGGATCAATCTTCGCTAAGCCCATTAACGAACTCGCTACCAGATAAACACCACACAAGAAGCCGTCAGAGCCGCCATGCTAGAGTTAAAGCGTCGCCACGCAGTGGCGTCGACAGCCAACGACGAATAAAGGTGCCAAAACCAACCCACACGGACGAAGTTTGTAGCTGAACCCCTAGAAAAATCACCGAAATGCCAATTAAGGACCACCAATAATACTCACCAGCAATGGCAAATGAACTGACCGCCGTGACTGACATCACCCACGCCTTAGGATTCAGATATTGAAACAACATGGCTTCCAGGCACGTCATAGGCTTTGCCTGCTGAGCCCCTCTCCTTTGTTAATGCCAGCGGTTAGAATGCGCCAAGCCAAATACAACAAGTATGCACTACCAAGCCATTTCAAAATTTCTTGCACCACTGGGTAAGTCTTAAACACTACACCCAAACCTACGCCATTTAGCAAAATCAAACTAATCAAGCCAAAGCCAATGCCGAAGAAATGAGGAATCGAACGCATATAGCCAAAGTTCGCGCCTGAAGCAGTGAGCATGACATTATTGGGTCCTGGGGTCCCAGTCATGACAACGGCAAAAAGTGCCACAGACAAGAAAAATGACCAATCCATATGATTTCCTCCTAAATTGTACCGATACAATTACAAAAATTACGTTGCTTTATTGTTAATAACTGACCAAAATAACCCTAACAAACGATCAAAATTGACGCAAAAGGTTTATTGTCACCATGACAATCGAGACAATTACGGTATACAAGCAGGATCCAACACCGATCTACAAACAGATCGCCGATCAGATCGCCCATAAAATCGAATCAGGAGAATTGGCGAGCAACAGCAAATTGCCGACCCATCGTTGGCTTGCTGATCAATTGCATGTCACTGTGGGTACCATCACGCGCGCCTATTCTGAAATTGAACGTCGTGGTTTGGTGGAAGCTCGAGTCGGAGCTGGAACCTATGTAACCGATAGCAATAAACCCAGCTGGGCGTTTGCAGAAAGCAGTATCGATCCAAATGAATACAATTTTGGCTATAACATCCCACCACAATTGGATCGCAGTGACATGCTGAGACAGGCGATGCAGAGGATCTCCACCTCTCCAGCTCATTTAAACCAACTAATGATTTATCAGCCCCCTTCTGGCCTTGACGCTCATCGTTCAATTGTCACTCAGTGGTTAAACAGCAAAGGTATTAAGCTACATGCCCATAAGCTGTTATTTAGCTCAGGGGCTCAGCACGCTATCCAAATGGTGTTAGATACCTTCACCAGAGCAGGTGATACCGTATTGGTAGAAAAGTACACTTATCCAGGCATCATTAGCCTAGCGCGTCAGAATCAGTTGACGCTGAAAGGGATTGAGATGGATGAGTTTGGTGTCACCCCAGAATCGCTTGAAGTCTGTTGCCAACGCTATTCGCCGCGATTTATTTATCTCACGCCGACACTGCAAAACCCGACTACGGCTATCATGCCAAAAGAGCGTCGACTCGATATTATTCGTGTGTGTGAGCAGTACAATGTTTATATCATCGAAGATGAAATCAATGGGTTGTTACTCGAATCACCACCTGCCCTATGGTGAATTACGCCCCAGAACGAGTGGTTCATATTGGCGCCTTCTCAAAATGCCTAGCCCCTGGTTTGAGAGTAGGCTACGTACACGCACCAGAAAAATTGTATCAACAGCTATTGGTGACACTACAAACTCATAGCTGGATGATTAGCCCACTGCTCACTGCGTTAACCTGTGAAATGCTCACCTCCGGTGATGCAGAGCGCAACTTAGCCCTCATCCACAAAGAGATGAAAGCGCGCATTGATATTACGACACAAGCGCTTGATGGTTTCGAGTTGAATTATCAGACAGGCGGCTTTCATGTGTGGTTAACGCTTCCAGAGAATTGGCGACTGAGTGAGTTCGTTAGTCGAGCCCAAGACATGGGCATTATCGTTAAATCCGGTGAACTGTTTGCCCCACCAGGTGGCTCAGTAGCGCCTGCTGTGCGTTTGTCGTTAAGTTCACCGCAAACGATCGAACAGCTTCACATCGGCGTAGACAAATTAAAAGCCTTGTTATTGTCCAACACAGTCAATGAATTCACCTTATGAGTACTAGTAACTTTATCGCCGCTAAAGGGCTTGGTAATCCACATATACAAACCCTAATTCCTCGCTTCGTGAGAAGAAAGCCGTTGTTTGAGCCTATTTGGGAAACGTTAGATACTCCAGATGGCGACTTTGTTGAGCTTGCTTGGAGCGAAGACCCGCATTCAACAAGTGCCAAATCCAAACCTGTGTTTGTTCTCTTTCATGGGCTAGAAGGCTGCTTTAGTAGTCCGTATGCCAATGGTTTGATGCACGCCTTTGCTCAACAAGGCTGGCTGTCGGTGATGATGCACTTTCGCGGCTGTGGTCCCAACCCGAATCGACTCGCTCGTGCCTACCACTCAGGTGAAATTGGTGATGCTAGACAGTTTATCGAGCTTTTGGATCATCGTTACCCAAACGCCAAAAAAGCGGCTGTGGGCATCTCCTTAGGGGGTAACATGCTGACAAATTACCTTGCTCACTATCAGAATGACAGCAAGCTGGATGGTGCGACAATTGTCTCTGCGCCGCTGGATCTTGGGGCCTGTGCTCGACGCATTGAACAAGGCTTTTCCAAGCTGTATCGCTCATACTTACTTAGTTCAATGAAAAAGAACGCGTTAAACAAACTGAATCTCCTCAGCGATGCACTCGACCTTACCGCAGAAAAGATCCAAAACATGCGCAAACTGTACGAGTTTGACAACTTGATCACCGCGCCACTGCATGGATTTCGAGATGCTGAAGATTACTACCATCAGTGCTCAGGATTACAAAAAATGTGTGACATTACTGTACCGACTCAGTTTATCCACGCAAAAGATGACCCATTTATGGGGCATGAAGTGATTCCAAACTTCACTCTCCCAGAGCATATTGACTATCGCCTGCTCGATCATGGCGGTCATGTGGGCTTTATGTCCGGCAGTTTTCATCAACCTAAATTTTGGTTAGAAGAAACTCTGCCAAACTACTATCGCCATCTACTCCACTCGTCCACATGACGGTATACTCTCCCGTATCATAGAGTGATGAGGTATTTATGATTATTCCATGGCAACAAATCGCAGCAGAAACGCTGGATAATTTGA
>ASHK01000576.1 GCA_000695745.1 Vibrio madracius
AGAACCGGTATTTGAACTATCTCCTGAGCTTCCATTTGTTCGTCGTGAGAATAAAGGTCAAGGTTATTTCAGCTGTGGTTGGATTGTTGGCGCAGAACATACATTCGATTTTGACCAATTATTCTCAATGTTTAGTGACCTCAATGCCGAACGGGTTAAGGCGGTCGTTAATACTGACAAAGGATGTTATGCCTTTAATGTCGCCAATCGAGTGGTTTCGGTGAACCAAATGTCTTTAGAAGGTTATGAATCAAGAATCGAAGTAATAGACAGTGAGCTGCTTCCATGGGACCAGTTGGAGTCGGTGCTGCTTAAGCTGTGTGGCTTGCGCTAATATATGGATTCAAATGAACTTCTAGAAACGGCATCGACTCGACGGATCATCGACGTCAGTGGTTGTGCGCGCTTGATGAGGCTGCCAAACGTTATGGTGTTGATATCGCGTCTTATAGAGGCGGTATCAAGGATTGGCATGAGCAGATGGAAAGACCTAAGGTTTCCCTTGATGCACTAGAAGAAGCCATCGCGTTATTGGAAGCGCATCCGTCTGCGTTTGATATTGTAATCGATGCGGGAACCAACATTACGGCCAATCACCTTGGTGTTCTTAGGGCGTTTTTGTACAGCTCTCCAAGTGTCGATGTTATGTTGAAGTTCTTTGAGCTGTTTTCGTTAGTGTTTTGTCCCGCAGTGAAGCTGGTGTTTATTCATCGACTAAATGAGAAATCCGAACTGTGGATGCTACGACACGATAACGATAAAGGGATGCCAACCTTTTCCAACTTGGGTTTTAGCTACTACTGCATCGCGCTGATTACCTTTATTCGGTCGACTCAAAAAGAATCATGCTCTGTTGAGTTTTTCTTTGAACGCGATCCTTTAGACGAAGATGTGATTGAATCATTAGAGCAGCGATTTAATTGCCATATTTTTTACGGACACAAAATTCGGCGTATCACGCTTCCAAGTTGGTACGTCAACAAACCGTGTACCTACGCGAACCCAGAACTCAATGCCACATTGGTAGCGCCAATGCATTTTAGTGCTGAAAGTACTATGGATTCGAGCTTGGCGGAGCAAGTGTTTTTCTGTGTTCAAACAATATGACGTCACAGAGATAACCATAGACACCGTATCTCAGCACTTTCATATGAGCAGTAGAACCTTGACTAGGAAACTTAGCGCACAGTCACTATCCTTTCGGACTCTACTTGACCGATACAAATTAGAAAAGGCCATTTCCCTATCAGCTAACCCAAGCACCAATTTGACCCAAATCGCTTTAGAAGTGGGTTTTAAAGACCTAAGTTCGTTTTCAAGAGCGTTTAAACGTTGGACTGGAGAGTCACCCAAATCACTGTTAAATAGTCGGTGAACTCTATGTGTGTTACTCAGCTCAACCATCCGATGTCTATTTGCTGACCCTGCCTTGCACCTATCATCAAGTAGTCTATTGTTATTATTGAAATAACAATAACTTGCACGTATTGGAAAGGAAGCTAAATGGGTGTGGTGGTACGGGTTTTATTCGCGTTAGTGAGTGTCGGTTTCGTGTCGATGGCTGTAGGCTTTGAGCTCGAAGGGGCCTCCTTTGTTGGCAGTGATGCTTGTATTGAATGTCATGCTCAGGAAGTTGAGTCATGGACTGGCTCTGATCATGAGCGAGCCATGGATCACGCGACATCGGAGAGTGTTCTCGCCGATTTCAATAATGTTCAGTTTAAGTATCAAGGGAAAACGAATCGCTTCTATAAGAAAGACGATGAATTCTGGGTCAATATTCAAGGACCTGACGGTGACTTTCACGACTATCAAATCCTTTACACTTTCGGTTATTACCCTCTTCAACAATATATGGTCCAGTTTGATGACGGCCGCGTGCAATTGATTCCTTTTGCATGGGATTCAAGAGACAAGGAGTCAGGCGGGCAACGGTGGTACCATCTCTACCCAGATACGACGCCAAACGATGAATTTTATTGGACCAACTCTGGTCAAAATTGGAATTTCATGTGCGCAGATTGTCATTCCACAAACTTACACAAAGGCTATGACAAAACCACCAATCAATATGAAACAACGTGGTCTGAGATTAATGTCGGTTGTGAAGCCTGTCATGGCCCGGCTAGTGTCCATATAGAGCTTGCAA
>ASHK01000577.1 GCA_000695745.1 Vibrio madracius
CTCGAACCTCTTAATCACGCAGAAACAGCAGATCGCGTTTTATGTGAGCGAGCAATGAACCTGACATTAGAAGGCGGTTGCCAAGTTCCTATTGGCAGCTATTCACTGCTTGACGGCGACGACATTTGGTTGCGAGCGTTGGTCGGTGAGCCAGACGGTCAAAAATCGTTCGTGGTGAGATTCGTGGAAAACGAGCGGACGCTGAGGCATTAGGCGTTCAACTCGCCAATCAACTGCTCGATGATGGCGCTAAAGCAATCCTAGAAAAGCTCTACCAAGAACACGAGTAATGACCCATGAGAGTATTGGTTACACGCCCTGAAAATCAAGGCGCAGAACTTTGTAGTCTCATAGAAAAAATGGGGGGCATTGCCCTCCATCAACCGCTCATTGATATTCAAGACAATGTGCAGCTTGTCGTCGATGATACATTGTTGCAACGCTCAGATATCATCATTGCCGTAAGCCAATACGCCGTCTACGCCTTCCAACGCATTCTTATTCATCAACAGCTCTCGTTACCTAACTCCTGTATTTATCTAGGGGTTGGTCAAAAAACCGCACATGAATTAAGCAAACTCAGTCAACAAAACGTAAACTATCCCACGGTAAGCGATAGTGAACACTTGTTGGCGTTGCCAGAATTAGCAGAGGTGTCGGGTAAGCACGTCATCATTCTGCGCGGTAACGGAGGCCGAGAGCTCATTCATGAGCAGCTCTGTGAACTTGGTGCTGATGTTCAATACCTAGAAACCTACCAACGCCGATATCTACCACTAAAACCAGACGCTTTAACACAATGGCGCACAATGGGTATCGACACGCTGATCGTCACTAGTGGTGAACAACTTGAGTTTTTATTATCTCAAGTATCAGGACCAGATCTTAGCTGGTTAACACAACAACAGCTCTTGGTTCCGAGTGAACGAATTGCTACTTTAGCGATGACAAAGGGATTTAATAACGTTACCAATACCCAAGGTGCATCGAACTCTACAATATTTGCTGCTCTCCAGCGTCTAGAAATAGGACTTAACAATGACCAACAAAAATAAAGACGAGCAAATCCAGTCTGAAGAAAAACATGACGTTAAGGCTTTAGCCCCAGAAGCTGACACCCCAAAAACCTGAACAAGACGCTTCTCAAAACGAGCAAGCGAAACCAACCACATCAATGCCAGAATTCGAAGAAAAACAAGGCAAACGCGGTGTTAAGCTCGGTGCAGTTGCTATCGTTTTGGCGGTCATTTTTGGTGGCGGACTCAGCTACCAAATGCAAAAACAAGCCAGTGATTATGAAGCACGCATCGCGAAGCTAGAATCACAGCTCAAAGCGACAACAAGCCGCTTAAGCAATGAGATGCAAAAAGTGCAATCGGATACGCTTGAACAAGCAAAGACGGTCACTCACAAAGCCGAAGTGGTATTAGGTCAACAACAGAAAAGTATTGAAAGCTTACAACTAGCCGTTGCCGACGTTAAAGGTCGTCGCCCTAACGATTGGCTGCTTGCTGAGGCGGACTATTTGGTGAAACTCGCTGGCCGTAAGTTATTCCTAGAACACGATGTCGTGAGTGCGACACGCTTGATGGAAAGCGCAGATCAACGTATCGCGGCACTCAATGACCCAAGCTTAGTTTCGCTTCGTCAATCGATGGCAAATGACATCACCAAACTACGCACTGTTCCATTGGTGGATCGTGACGGGCTGGTACTTCGACTGACCGCTCTTCAGCAAGAGGTTGACAAGCTACCTCTTGCTAACGCCATCCTTCCAGATGCACCTGCCGTAGAAAAACGCCAAGTCTCAGAAGATATTTATGACTGGCAAGACAACCTGATGACGTCTCTAAAAGATTTTTCAGACAACTTCATTACCTTCCGTTCTCGTGATGGCAATGTGATTCCACTGCTTTCACCAGAACAAGATTTCTATCTCAAAGAAAACATCAAATCCAAAATAGAAACGGCGATTCGTGCGGTGTACAAAGAACAAGGCGAAATCTACAAGATGTCGTTAGAGACCGCTGAAAAATGGTCTGAGTCATTTTTCGATATGAACAATAATAGTGTGAAAGAGTTTAACGCTGCACTAGGGAAACTAAGTCAGCAAAATATCCAAGTGAACTATCCTGTGAAATTGGAAACTCAAGCTCAGCTGTCTGATGTCATCAATGAACGTCTGCGCCGTGAAGTCACCAGCATCATTACGGAGGAGAAACAATGATTCGATTAATCTTTCTCTTCGTCGTACTCGGCGCGGGTCTATTTGTTGGCACTCAGTTCTCTGGTCAACAAGGTTACGTCCTAATCTCAATAGCCAATAAAACCATCGAGATGAGTGTAACCACACTGGTGGTATTCGTCATCGCTGCGCTAGCAGGCTTGTTCCTACTTGAGTACATCATTAAGAAGGTGCTTTACACCAGTGTCACAACGTTCAACTATTTTAGCGTTCGGAAGATGCGTCGTTCACGTCGCTACACTAATGAAGGCATCATTAAGTTACTAGAAGGCGATTGGAAGCTCGCCGAGAAAAAAGTGACTCGTTGGGCCAATTACCATGATATGCCGCTTTTGTGTTATCTCGTTGCCTCTGAGGCAGCCTTAGGACAAGGGGACAAAGCAAAGCGTGACCATTACCTGGATCTAGCCTCTAAGCAGGAGAACTCCGAACTTGCGGTTCAGCTAACCAGAGCTAAACAAGCCGTCCGCGAAGAGGAATGGGAGGTTGCAGCAAGCACACTAGAAACTCTCAAAGCGGAGCATCCAAACAACTCGATTGTTTTAAGCCTTCAAAAAACAACTTATCGAGAGTTAGGCGAATGGCAGGCACTTATCGATCTGTTACCTAAACTTCACAAAGCAAAACTCATCGATGAACAAGAGCAAAATGAGCTCAATGAACGTGCTCAGTGCGGTTTACTCGAAGACATTGCAAGTCAACAAGGCAGCGAAGGATTGATCAACCACTGGAATAAGTTGCCACGTAAAACACGTCAAAGTACTCACCTAGTGGGTTGTTTTAGTAAGCAGCTCATTGCTCGTAAAGCGGACACTGAGGCGTTTACTGTGATTAAAGAAACGCTGAAAAAACAAGGCCATGATGACTTGTATAAAGTTCTGCCAGAGCTAAACCTTGCAGATACACATCCTGTCGTTGTACTACTTGAAGACGTCGTGAAGAAACAACCTGACACACCTGAAGCACAAAGTGCACTGGCACAGTTCTACTTCAGAGCAGAAAAATGGCCCGAAGCACAGCGCCACTTTGAACGCGCACTTTCGCTTCGCCCCGATGTTTCTGATTATGCTTATCTTGCTGATACATTAGAGAGGCAAAACCTATCGAAAGCGGCCAGCGAAGTGTCTAGAAAGGCGCTAACGCTTATAGACAGCAAGTAGGTACCGCACGAATAAAAGTTAGTGTTAAGCCACTTTTGACGAACCTCTAAGGGGTTTAGACCTTTGAACAAGAACCCCGCTCTAAGGCGGGGTTCTTTGTATCTGACATCATACTCAATCAATATAAGTCACAGTCTAGTTTGCGCATTTACAAGGCCAGTTAATGCACATGGCCCTGTGAGAAGTTAATCATCATCACACCCACAACCACGAAAGCGATACCACCCCATACTATCGGGTCTAAGTGTTGGCGATAAACAAAAGTCGAAATCAAACTAACAGCAACAATAGCCAACCCCGCCCATAGTGAATGCACAACCCCAACAGGCATGCCTTTCATCGCTTGACTCAAGAACAGGAATGCAGCTAAATGGCCAACCATCACGATTGCGGCCGGAATAGGTTTAGACAAACTAAAACCGTCCGTTGCTTTCAACGCTACATGAGAAATT
>ASHK01000578.1 GCA_000695745.1 Vibrio madracius
CTGATTCCATGCCGAACTCAGAAGTGAAACGCAATAGCGCCGATGGTAGTGTGGGGTTTCCCCATGTGAGAGTAGGACATCGCCAGGCTTTGAACATTATTTGTTTAAAGCACRTTTAAGATAAGACTTTAGAACGATTACATATTGTGGAGAGATGGCTGAGTGGTTGAAAGCACCGGTCTTGAAAACCGGCATACGTTAATAGCGTATCTAGGGTTCAAATCCCTATCTCTCCGCCACATTCAAGCCCCTGATTTATCAGGGGCTTTTCGCGTTTTTGGCACTGCATTAAGTCACCACTTAGGATTGACTGAGACAATGTACCTTTTTCGCGCCCAAACTCGACCTACTATACTCGCATCTGCTTGCCTAAGTCCTTAAGAGATAATGGCTTTCCTTTTGACCTGAAAATTTCTCTACTCACTAAGCGACGTGATGAAGCAGTAGAGCGTAATTTTATCCTTGTTCCCCCACTCAAAAAGCTCATAGACGAAGCTTTCCAGGAAAATGATGCTGCGTCTTTTCGCTTAAAGGTGGATGAACTCATCAACCATG
Source organism: Vibrio madracius (assembly GCA_000695745.1). Lineage (GTDB taxonomy): Bacteria > Pseudomonadota > Gammaproteobacteria > Enterobacterales > Vibrionaceae > Vibrio > Vibrio madracius. The sequence goes on from ASHK01000578.1 coordinate 556, forward strand.
TAAGAGATGGATTTCCTCTGCGTGATACGGTGCGTCTACCTATTCGGCAAGTGCGAACGGCAAGTTCGCTTTCATCTCCTGCGGCTGTGAACGCTGTTGAGCTATTAGCCTTAAAACCTAAGATCATCATCACCCCTGAGAATGCGCTAGAAGAATTTATAGCTTCTAAGCAACATGCCAAGGTGCGTCCACTTACAATCGAGCAATTAAATCAACGTACTGCTCATTTCCTGAATCCTTTGGCAATTGATTGTGTATCCAAAATAACAAGTGCTGATGCTGTACGTTTTCGTGATCGTTTGTATAAAGAAGGACGAAGCTACAAAACCAATAAAGATTACCTAGCATCCTGCCGTCAGTTCTTCAAATGGTGTAAGCAAATGAATTACATCTTGGAAAATCCATTTCAAGAAATTGCTGTTCAAGAACAAATGAAGAAGAGAACTCAAGATGAAGAACGTGAACGTTGGTCAATTAAGGACTTAACCAAGCTCTTTAAGTCTTCTGAATATCAGTCAAAACCAGAAGAGTTCAAGTGGGTCACTAACATCATGCTTTACCATGGCTTAAGACCTGCTGAAGCTTGTCAGTTGCGAGTGGCTGATGTTAGGACTAAAGATGGTTATCATTGCTTTGTAGTGTCTGAGGATGGTGAAAATCAACATGTGAAGACAGCGAGCAGTGTTCGGTATGTACCTATCCATAGCAATCTAATTGATAGTGGTTTTCTTGACTACGTGGCTAAGCGTAAATCAGCGCGATGTATTCAGCTTTTTAGCTATAAACCTGACGGTAAGTGGGAAGACTGGTCTAAACGTTATTGTCAGCAGTTTGGTCGCTTACAAACTGCAATAGGTATGCCTGCAAAGGCTCGTCCAACCGCTTATGGATTTAGACATACATTCATTGATGAGTTGAAACAGAAAGGGATTGAAGAATCACTGGTAGCGCAAATTGTTGGCCATACACATCAAAGCATGACATTTGGTCGTTATGGGAAAAAGTATCCAATTCAGATGTTGGCATCAGTGATAGAAAATGTTCGGTTGTCTGACCTAATAGTATCAAAATGTGCCTAGTAAAATACAGCTAGCACACTTGTTATAATTTGTTACTCGGTAATCAAGCAACAAATCGAACAATTATAGCCACAATTGCTGTGGCTATAAGGTTCTTATTTACAGGGAAAATGTTCTCAGGATACTAGAGTTAACATATTATTTTTCACTAAGTACACTTTTTGCTGGACTCTTTTTAAGATCTTCACACAAACTTCTAAAGTCTAAGCGCTGTGACTGCAATATTCCCGAGGCTTCAGCTCTCCACGCAAGATCACCAGGTTCCACATAACTTTTACGTAGCTCTCTCACGGTACTTAGAGCTTTTGTTACCCACGCTTTAAATTCAGATAACTTCCATACAAACACATCGTTTAGATGAGTTAACGCACCAGAATAAACCGTCATAACAGGAGTCAGCAATACAGGCATAATTTCAATAGATTCAGCTTTACAAGAACTTACGTGCTCACGCATCCAGGTAGGATGCGATGCAACTTGCCTTGCTTTGGTAATACTTAACGAAGAAGTATCCTGAGCGTTTGCATGATCTTCGAAAACAATACATTGTTCACCACATTGCCACCAAGGGTCTGGTGAACCTGATATTTCAATTTTTCCAGCATCAAAACCAAGGTGTTCGCCCAGTAATTTGTGAGCATCTTCAAAGGTTGCACCATCTTCAAACCCTTCGATAATTTGACGCTCTCTCTCTGCAAAATTTCTATCATGAGCAGTACCAAGTAACTCAAGCAACGATTCAATCTTCTCCACTTGTAGCATTGTCATGCCATTTTTCTTATCTTCTTGCTCTTGTTCAACAGTAGGTGTTTGAGCATGTTTTGAAAGACGGACTAACCAAGGTATGTCCTTTGCAGCGCCTTTAGCTCTCGTGAAGTGAGACTGAGATTTAATTTTAAACTCAGGTCGTGTTTGTGAAGCAAGGTAAGCTGCTGAACCAGCAAGATACTCCCACAAAGCTCGATAACCACATAGATTTCTATCTGTTAGTAATCCAAGAATCGATTCAGCTTGGCTAAGTGCCTCTTCATAATCTTGTTGCCATAAAGCTGTTTGATACTTAACTTCATGCTTTACACTTTGTTTTAATTGCAGAATGCTAGGGAATTCTTTCTGTGTCGAATGATGTCTGCAGTCAACGATCATTTGGTTTGCCGCTTCCCATTCTTTCCCATTCTCTAGGAAAATATCTAGATTATCTTCGAAATTTTCTATGCTTGCGCTTTTTGATTGTTCTACACCAAACTCAAGTTCTGCTTGAAGTTCAGGGTGGAAATATTCCCTACGTCGAGGATCAGCCAGATAGTCTGGAAGCTCTTGACCAGTAACTACTACCGCCGAATAGTCTTCAAGCGATCTGGTACATCGTCCTATTGCTTGTAGCACTCGAGTTTGAATTCGTTCATTAAAAAGAGTATTAGCCCCCATTCTGGACATTAAAAATCGCTCTTGAGAGTTTACAACCTTAGGGAGCCCCTCAATAAACAGTAATCTACATTCATCGCCAGGGAAGTCGATGCCATCATAACGGTTGGCGACTACTGCAACGGCGTTATTTGTTTGAATAAATGTAGCTTTTGACTGTTCAATGTCTTCTGCAGTGAATGTTGTTAGGGATAAATGATCTTCAATGTCTTTTATAACTTCTGATTTCATTGGATCACTTGGGACAAGAATCAAACTACGCTGGGATTTTTTGAGTAAATTTCTGCGTAGAGTTATGCTATCAGTGGCGTTGAGAGAAAGGGTTGGAAATAGAAAAAACCTTCTACCTACACCTTGGGTGTTCCAACCTCTGGAATAGGCAGTCGTTGAATCTGACGTCGTCCCAGCAATCGCTCTAGATCCCCTCCTTCCCCTAAGGTTGCAGACATGTAAATTCTCTGCTTGGCATCATTAAAAGCATTGTGAGTCCAAGTTGGAGCGATTAACGGGCGAATTAAAATTTCACTCGATGACAAATATAAATGACAAGCGTGAAGATTATGGCGAAGTAAAGACCATGGAAACCTTAAACTGATTCCAGATGTATGAGCATCAAGTATTTCACAAATTTCATCATGTAGTTTCAAGAGTAAAGGGGTAGGTAGCTTATCAACCCATGTCTTATCCGTAGGGTTATCCCATTGTCCTGTAAGACGAGTATAGCTAAGAGGATCTAAATAACTTTTAAGAAGTGTAGATAATGCACTATGTATAGTTTTATGTTCAGCATCAAAACGGTCAATATGAAGGGACCATAATTCAGTTACATAATTTTCCGCAGCATGAGCATCATCAACAATGATTATATCAGCGTCATCAAAATACGGATTTGTATTGAAAAGGCTGCTATAAGTTGTAATTGCTATGCATTCAGCAAGTTTGTATTTCGTAACATCCCTCGGATCATAATCGTGCTTAGAGCCTGTAAATCCAACGACAGACAAGCCATATTTTTCTTCAGCTTGGTTAACTGCTTGATGAACCAATTGCTTGTTTGGGCATAGGTAAACTACTTTTTCTTTAAACTTTCGACGACGCCACTCCGCTATTAGTAAGCCAACAAGGGTTTTCCCACTACCTGTTGGTAGCTGTAATGCGACATCTTTCGAGTTGATTGCATCGGTCGCATATTTTTGCATCATCGATTGTTGATGTGGAAGAACATCAGGGATTTTTCGTCGTGGAAGGTCTCTAAAAAGAGCGTCTGGTGAATCTGGTACTTCCGTTTTGGGAGTCATTTTTACAAAAGCCATATAAAGTCCTATTGTTTACGCAAGACTGATATTTCACTTGGTCATGCCAAGGTTAAATTTCTAGACACTAGACGGCTTCTACAGAACTGTATGGTATATGGCAACGTTAAAATTGCAGCCATGTGATATAAAACTAATTTCTCATGTTAAGACTGATGGTTGTCGAATTTTTACACATGATTTTGTTCAGATCGCGTACCTCTATTGTTTGATCCTCAATTGAAATCCAACAAATCAACATTCCTTCCAATACGTTTGAGATCCCTTACCGCCGCTCGCTGTGAAGCCATTCTAAGTGGCCTACCAACAGAATGAATATTGTCTAGGATGTCCGTTACTGAGCGCTTCGTATGAGTAAACTCAATCACGCCATAACTGGTTTTGTACTCACCTTTACGACCGTCGTCATGATGGTCAGCCGATCAATTGGAATTTGCGAAATGATGCCATACTCGGACAAAGCAGACTCTAAGCTGATGTAGTTGTATTCACCGCGTCGTAGCGTTTTAGCAATCAACTCTAGGGTTTGTCCGCTTTTTCTCTTATTAGAAAAGGAATATACGTAAACACCACGAGCGGCACGCTCTAATATTCCATTCTTTACCAGGCGTTTAAGGCTTTCATTGAATGCTCTATCTGCGTCTTCATGGAACACTTTTCTCAGGTCACGATGCTGATAGACATATCGTCCCTTTATATCCCACTCATGTAATCTTTTGATTGCTTCGCTCTGCTTCATTCCAAGTCATCATTAATACCTCATATAGTTAGTATAATTGTCCACTTAACTAATTCAGCACTCTCTCTGTAAAGTTTTGGCTTTCTGTCATTTTTCTGATTTAACGACAGTTTTCACTGTACGCAAGTGTGATCAAGATTCCAAAACGTAAAACTCTCAAAAATTCCTTTTTCCGTTCAGATTACCCACCAATGAGCCAAAAACTCTAAAATGAACTCGGTTGATAAATTAGGGGAAATTTCATTCGTTTTTTGTTCTGTTATACATAACTCACGATCATTAGTCATGATTTATATGTTAATTTTCATGAGCTTAGGCGTTTGACGTGTTTTCATCTTCATCGTAATTTCCATTTGAAATGCAGCATTTGGGCTGCGAAATGAGTGAATTATGAAAATAAAAACAATCAACGATTATCTAGATTCTTACCTTACTGAAAGGCGATTCAGTGTTTCTCCTTCAACACAGCGCTCTGAAGCAAGTAAGGCGAACAACATCAGAAAAGCAATCGGCAAACGTG
>ASHK01000579.1 GCA_000695745.1 Vibrio madracius
AAGATTATTAAGCCAGTTTTATCGGCACTGCTACAAATAGCTTTGGTCACAATAGCACTTGTTTGGCTGCTTGATAGCGGAGCCGAAGCAATGGCCTATCGCTGGCAATGGGAACGCGTACCTGATTACCTTGCTTTCTATGAAGATGGTGAGTGGTGGCCTGCCGAACTGCTTGAAGGGTTGTTAGTCACGCTCAAGGTCAGTGGCTTAGCGTTAGTGTTCACTCTATTGTTCGGGCTTATTACAGCACTGCTTAAAACGTCAAATTCAGTGGTCGGTCGTGGTATTGCTCACTGCTATGTCGAAGGCATTCGAAATACCCCACTACTCGTTCAAATCTACCTACTTTACTTTGTATTTGGCCCATTATCGGCTTAGACCGCTTTTCAACTGCGGTTTTTGCACTGGCTTTATTTCAGGGGGCCTATACTGCTGAGATATTGCGAGCAGGTTTAAACAGTATCCCTAAAGGGCAGTTTGAAGCCTGCCGTTCTGTTGGCTTATCACGCTTCTATACCTATTATGATGTAATACTCCCTCAAGTAGTTAGACGTACTGTCCCACCACTGACCAACGAAATCGTATCGCTTATCAAGAACTCATCCATTGTCAGTGTTATGGCTATTTTTGACTTAACTACTGAGGGTCGCAATATTGTTTCAGAAACGGCTATGCCTTTTGAAATATGGTTCACCGTTGCTGCTTATTTATTTAGTACTTACACTTACGTTGTCCGCTTTATCCGCTTGGTTAGAGCATCGCTTAAGTCAAGCACAATCGATTTAACTTAGATCGCAATCAAGGAGTCAGACTATGCAAGGAAAACTCAAAAATATAGTTAGAACCATTACTACCGTCGCTATTGGTATGGTTGTTTCGCTAGGTGTCGCTGCCAGCGACACACCTAATCTCGATAAAATCAATGAACGAGGTACGCTACGCGTTGGTATGTCTACCTTTGTTCCATGGGCTATGCGTGATAAACAAGGTGAGTTAATTGGTTTTGAAATCGACGTTGCCAAACGACTCGCTGAAGATTCTGGATGGAAAGTAGAGTTTGTTCCAACATCGTGGGATGGCATCATTCCCGCTCTGTTAGCGCAGAAATTTGATGTCATCATTGGTGGTATGTCAATCACACCAGAGCGCTCAAAAAGTGTTCTTTTTACCGCACCTTACTCTCATTCTGGTGTACAAGTAGCTGCCAGCAAAAAGCTCGCTGAAGGTTTCTCAAGCGTTGAAGATTTCAACTCTCGCCGCGTGAAAATTGCAGCAAGACGTGGTGCATATACGGTTCAGGTGGCTCGTGAAACATTCCCGAAAGCCAAGGTGCTTCAATTTGATGATGATGCTCAAGCGTTCCAAGAAGTACTCAACGGGAATGCTCATGCCGTCATCGCCTCTAGTCCGAAACCAGAACATGAAGCCATCAAGCACGCCAATGTGCTATTTATTCCATTTAGTGAGCGTTTGTCAAAAGGTAACGAAGCGTTCGCTGTCCGTTTGGGTGAAGAAGACAAAAAAGCGTTCTTTGATCAATGGATTCAAGCACGCACCGACGATGGTTGGCTAAAAGAGCGCTATGAATACTGGTTCTCTACTCTTGATTGGCAAGATCAAATCGCTGGCGGACAGTAATTACGATGACAAACACTAGCTCAACAGACCCGAGGCATCGCGATGGTGCGCGGAAAAAGAAGTGGCATCTATCCACTTTAGATTTAGCTCTTATTGCCGTGCTGGTTGTATTACTCACGTGGCTAGGCTACCGATCTTCCATCGGTATTAACTACCATTGGCGATGGGCTCAAGCTGTTGAGTTGGTGTTTACGCCCACAAGTAACGGTGGACTTCCTTACTTCATTCAAGGCCTACTTTCTACATTACGACTTAGCGTTTGGGGAATGGTATTAGCCCTTACTTTGGGAACCTTGCTTGGATTGGCGAAGCAGTCTAGTTCGGTGTTTTTGCGTACGCCAGCCAATATTTTCATTCAGTTGGTGAGAAACATTCCACCACTGGTGTTTATATTTATTTTCTATTTCTTTATTTCAAATCAGTTAATTCCTTTGCTCGGGTTATCTGAGTTACTGCGTGGCAGCAACAGTGAGCTCAGTGCTTGGCAATCGTTTTTATTCGGCCCTCAATCACTATGGGAGAATTTACTGTCCGGTGTCATATGCATAGGCCTACTCTCATCCGCTTATGTCGCCGAAATTGTAAGAGCTGGACTCAATTCAATACCAAAAGGTCAATGGGAAGCAGGTCAGTCTCTGGGTCTATCCAAGTGGCATCAATATCGAGATGTTATCGCTCCTCAGGTACTGACAGCAATTAGTCCAGCACTGGCCGGTCAAGCCATCTCTTTAGTGAAAGATACTTCTATCGTTTCTCTCATATCAATACAAGAAATGACATTTGTTGGTACTGAAATCGCGAATTCTTCCGGATTAATATTTGAAATTTGGCTGATTGTAGGTTTGTGTTATTTTTTGCTGTGCTTTTCATTATCAATGCTATTTCGCAGATTAGAAGTGACCCAGCCCTAACACAGCGCTAACGTAAGCATCGCTTTCTGACAAAACGTTTAAATTATGCCCATAACAATATGTTATGGTCATTTCTCAGCCGTTTTCTTTCATTAGATAAAAACAATTATTTTAACTACGTCATGTTTTTAATGATAATTAACATTCACAAATTATTATTATTCACGCAAGAAAAACTCTCACCCGTAAAGACAATAGCTTACACATCATACATATAATTACGCTGCGTTACATAATAACTTCGCAAGTCAATAACAACAGTGGTTTAACTCTAAATGTTGAATATAAATTAATTTATCCATAAGGATAATCGTATTTAAGATATTTTCATCCCTATTTCTCGAAACTTTAATTCCATTTATCCCTGCTTATAGCCTTGTTAACAATCATTTAGCCTAATTATAGATACGACGAGCCAAGAGCGTATTAATAATAAAATTTATTAGAGACTAAATAGGGATTTAACATGAAAAAAGTTTCTCTTTTAACAGCAGCTATTATTGCAGGTTTATCAGCAACAGCAGCAAATGCTGCTGACGTATTTAAAGGTGATAACCTGAACCTAGCAGTGGGTGGCCGAGCTGAAGCGCGTGCTGATTTTGACAAAGATACCAATGATCGAACGGTTGCAGATAACAGCCGTGCACGTGTCAATGTACTCGCGACAACAGAAATTGCTGACGGCGTTCAAGCTAAAGGTTTCTTTGAAGAAGAGATTAATCGTTCCGGCGCAGATGACAGTGCCGGATATGAAAACCGTTATCTATATGTGGGTGTCGCAGGCGAAAACAATGAACTTCAATACGGTAAAACGGATGGTTCATTAGGTATGATTACTGACTACACTGATATTCTCGACGCATTTGGTGGTGAAGCAGGCAACAAAACCGCTACAGCTGACCGTACAAGTAACCAATTGCTCTACATCGGTACATTTGGTGGCCTAAAAGTTAAAGCAAACGCGAATGGCGGCGGCGCTGCTGATACATTCGAAAAATACGGTCATGTGGTTAAAGGTACTATAGATCAAGGTTATGGTGTCGCTGCACAGTACCAGTTGGGTGATTTAAGCTTTGGTGCAGGTTACGCCTATCAAAAGGACAAGGACGTTAATGTTACAGCTGGCGGCTTAACAATTTCTCCAAACGCAGAAAGCCAAAACGTCCTAGTTGGTGCAAGTTATCAACTCAATGATCTATATCTAGGTGGCCTTTATACGCAAGGTAAACTGTTAGACCAAGACTACAAAGGATTCGAGGTGGCATCTAAGTATGACATAACAGATCGTATTCTTTTGGCAGCAGCATTCCAGCAAGTTAAGTTTGATGTTGCAGACGAGACGGATCAAACCGTGGCGGCTAACGTACACTATAAGTTCACTAATGCCTTCACTACTTATGCTGGTGTGTCTAAAGACCTAAACGGTGACAAAGATACGATTGGACGTCTTGGTGCAATCCTTACGTTTTAATCCTAACTGCATTTTGTAGAATGGGATGGATTAACATAACAACGATCTTTCCTATTAACGAGTGTTGATTAAAATGATCTAACAGCCATTACAAACTAATGGCTGTTTTTTTAT
>ASHK01000580.1 GCA_000695745.1 Vibrio madracius
ATCGCCAAACCAAGACCACTGCCACCGTACTCACGCGTTAACGTGGCTTCCGATTGTACAAATGGATCGAAGATCTGCTGGATTTGATTACTCAAAATACCAATACCTGTATCTTCCACTTGTATCTTTAGCCGAGCAGCTTTATTTAATTCCTCTGGCTCTAAGGCAAAGCTGACCTTGACATGCCCTTGGTGAGTGAATTTGACAGCGTTACTGACCAAGTTAAACAGGATTTGGTTCAAACGAACTTGATCAGTATTCAACGCAGTATTCACACTCAGGTCATTGTGAATGAGCAACTCAATATTTTTGTGATCACAAAGTGGTCTATAAATCCCCTCCAACGCGGTAATCACCTCTTTAAACTTAAAATTATGTTTTTCTAGTTTAAAGCTGCCGTTTTCAATCTTCGAAAAATCGAGAATGTCATTTAAAACCGCTAATAAATGCTCGCCGCTATTGCATAAGACTTCTATTTGTTCCTGGTACTTTCCATCCTCTCCTCCTGCTTCAGTAGCTGGGAGATCCCCAATATGCCGTTTAAAGGGGTACGAATTTCATGACTCATTTTCGCCAAGAAATCGGTCCTAGCTTTTGCAGACCACTCTGCTTCCTTACGAGCTTTGATACTTTGCTTTTCCGCTTCCACCAGCTTAGTGATGTCTTGCCCCTGAGATAGCACCAGAGTGCTATCGTCTCGTGTTTGGATCGCTGACAAACTCCAGCGATAAACTTTTTCGCCAATTGGAACATCGATACCAGTTAGCGTCGCTCCCATGCTTGCTTTAAGTACTAGTGGTCTCATCTCGTTGACAAAAGAAACAAAGCTTTCACTGTTTGCTTGGCTCAGCTCTTCAAATAAATCTAACGATTTTTTAGCTGCCGGATTAATTTGCAAAATTGTGGCCTTTTCCGTCCAAACAATAATTGGAGAGAGAGAAAAGCTAAACAAATCTTGGAATAACTTCTCTTGTTCGGACAGACGCTCAAAGGTATTGCTCAGCGTTTTACCAATATGATTAAATTCGTGAATGCTGGAACCAGAAAACTTGTCGACCCGATCTTGGCCTACGGCTACTTTGGTGTACACCATGAGCTCAGACAGCTCTTGGGTTACTTTTCTATTTAGCCAGCGTCTGGTCAGAAACGAGATCGCAGTAATCACTACAAGAGAGATAAATATCCAAAATAAGTAACTATTGCGAAGCGCTAATACGCTTGGATTACGCTGTACAGAGAAGATGGTTAATATGTTCTGTTTCGTGCCTACGGTTAAATTCGTTTCAGTGATAAGAAGTTTGCTTAAGTCAGTTTCTCCACTGTATATCAAATCTGATATTGACTCGATCGTATAGTTATCGTCTGGAGAAATGGTCGAAGCAATAAATTTATCGCCAAAACGCAAAATCACATCGTCGCTGTTGCTGCCTCGCAACAGATTTGCCAGTAGTCCAGCGTTGTCATCAAGTACCACACCAACAAATAAAAAGCCTAATACCTCGCCCGACTCGCTTTGTACAATTGGCGTGCGCCGAATCAGAGTATGTTTAAGCCCTAACTGAGAATCAGTGACTAAAGCATTCCAATTACTGTGTATGTCCACTTTATGAAACAATTCGGTCAAGCTTGATGATTTCAAACCATAGAATAACGCGTTCCCGTCATCCCAAATCACATCGCTTAAATGACTAATAAACCGAAAATCAGGAGAATGTAACGGTTCGAGGTTATCTTCTCTTAAAAAGAAGTAATCAAGAGCTCTAGAGTCGTAGTTATTGAAAAAAGTTCTCAACCGTGTCACTCTTAGCATTACTGTCTTGCAGAATCTGTAGTGATGCGAGTCGATATTCAAAGAAGTTATGCACTAAGCTACTCGTTTGTCTCGACGTGCGTTGCACCTCTTCTTGAACGATATCGCGACTCAAGTGCCAACTCTGAATCAACACGCCTACGGTAAAGATCGTTACTACCCATACTACGGTACGGGTAATAAGGGTGGCTAATGTTTTGTGTCTGTTGAAATTCGTTAATGGCATTAGTTTTGGTCGGAATATCTAAATGCTTTTTCTTTCAGCTCATCAATTCTGCTCTGAGGATCTTGACTCGTAACAAGTTCAAAATCACCAGAGTAAACTGTAGGTACTGGTTTCCCTTCTAAGTCCCACTTAATGGCTTCTGCCATGGCTACACCCGTGTCGTCATTCATTCTCATCACAGTGACATCAAGTTGATTATTGGCGATGGCGTCTAGCTCTGCCGAACCGCCACCCAGCCGTTGATCGCAACATCGTCACGATTGAGTTGTTCCAAGGCATCAACCGCGCCTAACGCAACATCCGTAGAGCACGCATAAATGAAGCTGATGTCTGGATTTTGCTGCAGCGTATCTAACGCAGCTTTATAACCACTCTCTTTATTTGCTTTGTATAATAGGATGAGGCCAATTCATAGTTTCCAGCCTCCTCCATGTCCTGAATAAATGTCCCACCACGGGCATCGCTCACATAGCCTCAGAGAAATACAAAACGGAATAGGAATGCGACGCTTCGAAGCGCTGTTTAAAGTAATCCGACAGCATATGACTACCAGTGACATGGTCAAATCCAACATAAAGGAATGGTGGATTCTTGTCCCACGCTCTGACAGGAGTCGTAATATTCTGCAAGATGAGTTTGGTATCCGTTGAATGGATGACGTGTTCAATAAACTTACGATGACGAGTAGTGTCCAATGTAAAGATCAAATAGCCCGTATTTGTTTTTTACCGCTTCCATTAAGGAGACATTTTGCTGTCTCAAATCAATATTTGGCCTAGTGAATACTTGGTTGAGCTCATAATCAATGCCAAGCTCTTCCAAGCGCGATTCAAACGCTTTTATGTTTCTCACCCAATAGTCGGAAACCTGCTGTCCAGGGTAAACTACGGAGATGGTAACAGGCTTTGTTTGCTTAATTGCAAGTGGTACTGGCTGTTGACGTACCACTTCCGAGAGTTCGCTAGTAAGTTGCTGTTGAACAGGGTGAGCTCGAAGATAGCCTTGATAATCCCAATACCCAGGCAGTATCTCACTGGCCGTAGAGAGAGAAGTAAAGGGAAGCACCAATGAGGAAAGCAATGTTGAGTATAATCTGTTCATTGTGTTGTTTTTCATTATTCT
>ASHK01000581.1 GCA_000695745.1 Vibrio madracius
CGATGAAGAGAACGCCAAAGGAATCCGCGCTTTGGTATAAGTCTGTGATCGAATCGAATGGAGCCTCACTGGGAGAGGCGAGTGCGTTGCAAGGCTGGATGAAACCGAGCGACTTTAATCGAAATACTTGTTAATGCTCTCGGTTTGATTTTGTCAACTCGGGTAAGCTATAAAGCGTCTATGTTTAGGCGCTTTTTTTATGGGCGCTGATGTTGGTAGGACCATGAAAAAAGAAAAGGAAAGTAAAGTTACCTTAACTGAGGTAGCAAAACGCGCAGGTGTCTCTCCTAGTACCGTTTCCCGTTATTTGAATCGAACCAGTTTCATTGCCAAAGACAAGGTGCTCGCCATTGAAGAAGCGATGTTCGCCTCCGGCTTCAAAAGTAAACCTCGAAAATCGCAACCTGTCACTAAACGTAGTATGTCTATTGGCGTGGTTGCAGCGTCATTTGATAGTCCACATATTGCAAGAATCCTAAAGGGCATGGACAGCACTGTGCTCAACCATTCGTATCAGATTATTGTTGAGACAAGTCATTGGAATAAAGCGCGTGAAACGGAAATCCTTAAGCAGTTTAAACACCGAAATGCTGATGCGATAGTGTTAATTGGTAGCTACCTCAATGATGCGGAAGTCAAAGCAATCTTAGGTAAAACGCCAGTCCTGCTGCTAGGAAGTCCGGTCTACCTTGCACCAACAGATACCATTACCGGTATACCTCAGGTACTCGTTGATAATGAGCTAGGGGGATATTTAGCAACAAATCATCTGATTCAACTAGGGCATACCAGAATTCTTCACCTGCGCGGCGCTATTGGCAACAATGATGCAGATGAACGGGTAGTGGGATACCGACGCAGTTTAGAGAAAGCAGGTATTGAAGTGTTGGATGAACTCATCATTGAAGGCGGGTTTAAGTCAGAACAGTCACTTGAAGCTGTTAAAGCAACGATAGACCAAGGCATAGAATTCAGTGCTATCTTCGCTTCTAACGATGAAAGTGCTTATGGGGCGATTCAAGCGCTGGATCAACGGGGTTACAAAGTGCCAAATGATATTTCGTTAATTGGCTTTGATGACTTGCCCTTTTCGAGCTACTTGATACCGCAACTTACCACAGTAAAACAGCCGCTCGAGATCATGGGGTCCATTGCAATACGCTATGCACTTGATTTGATTAGTGGAGTTAAGCCAAACTACCAAGTCCCACCAGTGGAAGTGATTGTCCGAAACAGTACACAAAGGAATGCGGTGAAATCGGCCATATGAAAGAGAAGAAAGCCACCATATAACGATGTTGCTAGAATGGCTGGCGTATCGCCAAGCACCGTCTCTCGATATCTAAATAGAACGACTTTTATCGCTAAAGATAAAGTTGATACCAATCGAAAATGCGATTTTTGAGCTCGGTTTTAAACCTAAAGGCCGCAAAGCACAGCCTAAAACCAAACGAAATATGAAGAATCGGTGTCGTCGCACCTTCATTTGATACTCCTTATGTCAGTCGCATTTTATACGGTATGGACCGAAGGATGCGTAACCACAGTTACGACATTATTATCGAAACCACGAACTGGGAACAAAGTCGTGAACGTCACGAGCTGCAAGATCTGGTGTCGCGACAAGTGGATGGCATCATTGTTGTCGGTGGTGATTTGGCGGAAGAAGATATCGCAGCGCTGACGGGGAAAATCCCAACGTTGTTGATGTGTCGAAGAGGTAAGGGGATCCTACCTCTTATTAACGTTGATAATGAAATGGGAGGCTACCTAGCCACTAACCACTTAGTTCAGCTAGGCCACAAGAAAATCATGCACTTAACTGGTCCTAGCGGCAATATAGATTCAGAAAATCGGATTGCAGGCTATTTACGCTCGCTACAAAACGCAGGATTGGTCGCCGAACCTGGTATGGTTATCGACGGTCACTTTGAATCAAGAAACGCCTTTCAAAATTTGACCACGGCCTTAAAAGGCGGAGTTAAACCCACCGCAATATTCGCCGCCAATGATCATAGCGCTTTTGGTGCAATTCAAGCTTTACATCAATACGGTTTGCGAGTCCCTGAAGACGTCTCGGTAATTGGCTTCGATGATCTCCCCATTGATGAATACTACATTCCCCGATTAACGACGGTACGCCAACCGTTTGCTGAAATGGGAGAAATAGGAGTCAGATACCTACTCGACCTAATCAGTGGCAACAAACCAAACTACGACATTCCTCCCGTTCAAGTCATTATCCGCGATAGTACCCAAACTCAGGGTTAATGGATGCGCCTTTTGGCTTACAATCAATCCGGTAAACAAAAGCCAGACGTGTTGTCTGGCTTTGTCTTTTTTGGGTTATTCGCTTAATGACTTACCTTGGGTTTTAATCACTTCTTGATACCAATGGAAGCTTTTTTTACGCTTACGTTCTAGCGTGCCGTTACCGTCATCGTGACGGTCGACATAGATGAAGCCGTAACGCTTACTCATTTCTGCGGTCGAGTTTGCAACAAGATCGATAGGCCCCCAACTGGTGAATCCCATTAGTTCAACGCCATCTTCAATCGCTTCTCTCGCTTGCACTAAATGATCATTTAGGTACTTGATGCGGTAGTCATCTTCAATATTGCCATTTGCATCAATTTCGTCTCGCGCGCCTAGGCCATTCTCTACAATAAACAACGGCTTTTGGTATCGATCGTGCAGGAAGTTAAGCAAAATGCGCAGTCCTTTCGGATCGATCAACCAACCCCACTGACTTTTCTCAAGGTATGGGTTTGGCACACTATCAACGATATTACCCACTTCTTTTTGCTTTGGATCGGCACTTGCACAGCCACTGGCGTAATAGCTAAACGAAATGAAGTCGACAGATGCAGCAGCGATGGTTTCTAGATCACCTTCGTGAATATCGAGTTCGATTTGATTTTCACGGAAGTAACGCAGCATGTAGCCTGGGTATTGACCACGAGTTTGTACATCTCCGAAGAAAAGCCATTTGTTGTTTTCGTGCATAGCAGCGATAACGTCGTCAGGATTGCACGTGTATGGGTAGTTTAACGCCCCCAACAGCATGTTACCGATCTTGCCATCTGGAATGATTTTTTGGCAAAGTTTGACTGCTTTTGCATTGGCGACCAATTGATGATGGATAGCCTGATAGATTTCTTGTTCTGTAGCATCTTCTTGCAAACCCACACCAGTAAAAGGCGCGTGCAATGACATGTTGATTTCATTGAATGTCAGCCACAGTTTCACTTTGTCTTTGTAACGTTCAAATACTGTTGTAACGTAACGTTCAAACATTTCAATCAGTTTTCGGTTACCCCAGCCACCGTAGTTTTCTACTAACGCATAAGGCATCTCGTAGTGAGACAAGGTCACGAATGGTGTCATGTTGTACTTCGCTAACTCATCAAATAGACGGTCGTAATAAGCAAGTCCCGCTTCGTTTGGTTGTGCGTCATCACCATTTGGGAAAATGCGAGTCCAAGCGATGGAAAGTCTTAAGCAGTTAAAGCCCATCTCATCAAAAAGCGCAATGTCCTCTGGATAACGGTTGTAGAAGTCGATAGCAAGATCCTTGATACCAGGTGTACGTTGATCGCGAGTTTGATGAGGGCTCAAAATGCCTGAAGGCAGCATGTCTGAGGTCGAGAGTCCTTTGCCATCAAGGTTATAAGAACCTTCAACTTGGTTAGCGGCAATGGCGCCACCCCACAGGAAGTTATCCGGAAACTGAGTCATATGAAACCTCTAAGCTTATTTGCTTTATTGATTGGGATTTGTCGCTAATGAGCTTGCTGTCAGCAACAATCTGTAAGTAAAACGACTATAGACTTAGTATTGAATAATATGGGGAATGAAAAAAAGAGCGAATGTTTTTGTATAATCTTCCTCAATATATAGTTTTAAACGAATTTCAGCGCTATATAAGGGGTGTTGGATTTAAATGGGGAATAAAATGTATCGTTATTTTYCCGGTTGTGCTTCGAAAACAGTACTCTTCGGTAATTGAGGGATGAGATGAAAGACCAACGCGCACTGCATTATTATGAACGTTTACTGCCGCTAGGAACCAAGTGTGATGTGTTGATTTCTCTGTCTGAAGTGGCGGAGAAACTGTGTACTACGACTCGTCATAGTCGCACCTTGTTACAAGAACTTCAGCAACGACAATGGCTTACTTGGCTACCTAAAGTTGGTCGGAACCAACGCTCAGTGATACACCTTGCTTTTGAACGTGCTGAACTTCGCCAAATATTGGCAAGGGTACGAAATAGAGGCTGGATACTATGAAAAAGCGATGGCGTTTCTCGAAGAGGATCAACGCCAGTTCGGAGCTTTATTGCGTCAGACGTCAGGTGCCATTGTGCGTGAAGATCAGTTGCATATTCAACTTACTTATCAACGGGTCTTTAGTGAATTGCTGCCTCATGTGCCACTGAGAAACAGTGAACGATTCTTAGTGAGACAAGTCTATGCCTGCCTAACAGGGTGCGACAAAAATGGGCAGCTAACCCCTCAGCTGTCTCATGCATGGACCAATAATGAAGACGCGACCATTTGGCGCTTTTATGTTCGTCCACAACTTAAATTTCACTCTGGTGAGATTATCTCTGCCGCACTTATCAAAGACCTATTTGAGCAGTTGCGCCATCTTCCAGAATATCGTGAAGAACTGTCGCATGTGGCGGCTATCTGCTATACGAAGCAAAGTGTGACGTTTGAGCTTCGCAGTCCAGATCTTGGTTTTGCCGCCTTGCTCTCTGATTTACGTTATTCCATTCAGCCACCTAAGCAAATCGGCTCTGATCTCCTAACGACAGTCGATGGATCTGGCGCGTTCCAAGTTGTCGAGCAATCGGGTGAGCGCTTGAGGTTACAAGCAAACGACTTTTATTTTGGACTGCGCGCTTTGACCGACACGGTAACAATTTGGCAGTTAGCCAATACGCCGAGTGAACGCATTCAGTTAGGCCATTATGACCAGCCTAATCTTTTAGATAGGCCTGACTACTTAATAGAAAACCGTAATGATGTACGGGAAAGCACCCAGACTAGAATCGAAAATGG
>ASHK01000582.1 GCA_000695745.1 Vibrio madracius
CCCAATACGATCAAAAGCGCTCCACCGATGCGCTGCGGCGTCATTTCAATGGTCGGATATCCCAACAACCCGTATTGATCATAGAAAATCGACGCGACCACTTGCCCACAGACAATAGAAATCGCCAACGCTAACGCGCCAAGTTGTGGCGCTAAATAGATCGACATAGCGATATTAAACGCACCCAAGCATCCGCCGAGCCATGCCCACCACGGCAAAGAAGCAAGAGAACCTTGTGGAAACCAAGGCTTACCCTCAATCACCACAAGCACCCCTAACACCACCGTACCCACAATAAATGACACAAACGCGGCTTGTAACGAGGAGCTCATGCCGAGTTTTAGTTGAGCATTGACGCCAGCCTGAGACACTAGCCGATACCGACAATGATACTGAGTATGACCAGTACGACATTTGTTAGATTAGCCACACGCCTCTCCCATCAAACCAAACTCTTACAAGCGTAGCACTTCATTCATAATAAAATTCATGTACATTAGTACGATAACCACATTGATTTAAGGACATGACATGAACAAAAAGGTATTCGCAGTTATTGGCACTGGCGCGATTGGCGGTTATTACGGTGCAAGACTCCACCATGGCGGAAATGATGTACACTTTCTGTTCAATAGCGATTATCAGCATGTCATTGCCAATGGCTTAAACGTCAACTCCCACTATGGTGATTACTCAATCTCGCACCAGACTTAAAGGCTATCATTCCACGTCTGACATGCCCAAAGCCGACGTTGTTCTTGTCGCGCTTAAAACCACTCAAAATCACCTTCTTGAATCGCTGCTTCGCCCTTTATTAAAAACCAACACCCTTGTTATGTTGCTTCAAAATGGCATTGGCGCGGAGCAAGAAGTAGCCGAACAATTTCATCTTCCTTTTGTCGGAGGTGGCTTGTGTTTTATCTGCTCAAACAAACTAGGCCCTGGACATATCGACCATATCGATTACGGCCGTATCACGATTGGTATTTACGGCGATGCTGGCATTGCAGCACTAGAAGACTTTGCCACTGATCTGACCCAAAGTGGTGTAGAAGTCGACGTTGACCAACACATCATTGACGCAAGATGGAAAAAGCTGTTGTGGAATGTCCCTTTTAACGGCTTATCGACCGTACTCAACGCCGACACCGCAGAAATGATGAGCTGCGAGGAGCTGGTTACCTCTCAAAAGAAATCATGATAGAAGTTCAGCAAGCCGCTCGAACTACTAATACTGATATTACAGATACCCTAATTGAAACCATGTTATTAAACACGGCTAAGATGAAACCTTACCTTACAAGCATGTTACTCGACAGGCGCAACCATCGAGAGCTAGAGATCCAATACATGTATAAAAACGCCATTGACTTAGCGAAAGCTCACGGTGTCTCGATGCCCAAAACTCAGGCGCTTTATGAACAGCTCTGTTTTATCAATAACCAGATAAAAAGCGTGAAATAATCATGGCAAATCCTGAATTTCAAGAAGAATTAGACACGCTAGATAAGATCAGTGTCTGCCTGTACCGAATGGGTATCTCACTATTTTCAGTGAGCTGCCTGATGGCGGGAGCATTAAGCTACGAGGGCATTACTCTTGCCAGCGTGACCTCTCCTTTTGATAAATGGGTATTCTGGTTAATACTTGTTTCAACCGTATTATCCGCCGCCAATATTCACGTCTATGACAAAACCGTAAGAACGGTGATCATGTGGAGCGGTTGGTTATCACTACTACTGATTGTTATCAGCGTACCAACCTGGGTCTCTCTTGGCTTCTGCTTTGTGGTATTTTCAGGCATCGCACTCAAAGAATCGTTCTGTTTCAAAGTGCCCGGATTAAAGTTAATCCCCGTCCTTCTTGTTATTGCCGTGTTCTGCACCGCCCTTCACCAGCTCCCGGTATTAGCAATCCTCTATATGGTTATAGGCAGCATTATGGGGTTCTTATCCTTTAAGAAATGGCAAATGCCGCTTCACTTTGATATCGGGGTCAAAGCAAATTATCAAATATAGTTAGTAGGTTTTGGGACCTTTCGGTGTCAGTGAGCCTACTAATTAAGATATTTGTGTCTTGCTTCGAGTAAGGGGAATCGTGGCATAGTCGTTTGTTAGTTGCCCACTTTAAAGGCCAGTGCTAACATTTGTACATACACCAACAAAGGAAGACATCATGGACACTAGAATTCAATTTCGTGTTGATGAAGAAACAAAACGCCTAGCTCAACAAATGGCAGAGAGCCAAGGTCGCACTCTGAGTGACGCTTGCCGTGAACTGACTGAGCAACTCGCTGAACAACAAAGAAAAACATTATCTCACGATGCATGGCTAACTGAACAAGTAAACCTAGCATTTGAGAAGTTTGACTTAGGAAAATCCGTTTTCGTTGACCACCAAACTGCTAAATCTCAAATGGAACAACGCAAAGCCAAAATCCGTAATCGAGGTAAGTAATGATTTTATGGGAAGAAGAGTCACTTAATGATCGCGAAAAGATCTTTGAGTATCTCTATGACTTCAACCCTGATGCAGCAGAGAAAACTGAC
>ASHK01000583.1 GCA_000695745.1 Vibrio madracius
TAGATAAATATGCTGAATTGTTAGAAAAAGATAAAATAGTGGTTGTTTCTGGACAGGTCAGCTTTGATGACTTCAATGGTGGCCTTAAAATGTCAGGCCGCGAAGTTTTAGATTTAGGTAGCGCTCGTGAAAAATTTACGCGAGGCGTATCCATTTCGTTGCTAGAGCAACAAATAGATGAGCGCTTTTATCAGCGCTTCACAGAAATATTAACCCCCCACAAAGCTGGGACGGTACCTGTTAATATTTACTATCAGCGTGCCGATGCACGCGCAAAACTTACGCTAGGAACAGAATGGCGTGTAACGCCCAATGATGCGTTACTAGAAGAATTACAGCAGTTACTTGGTAAAGACCAGGTTGAACTCGAATTTAACTAATTGAGTCCCGGAGCAAAAGATTTGGGGCTGAATCGAAAAGGATTCACAGATGAGCTTGAACTTTCTTGAATTTGAAAAGCCAATTGCCGAACTAGAAGCAAAGATTGAAGCATTGCGTGACGTTTCTCGTCATGGTGGTGATAGTGCAATTGACTTAGATAAAGAAATTGAACAACTAGAGAAAAAGAGCTTAGAGCTTAAGAAAAAAATCTTTAGTGACCTAGGTGCGTGGCAAGTGGCACAACTTGCACGTCACCCACAGCGTCCATACACGTTAGATTATGTAGAACATGTATTTACCGAGTTTGATGAACTGGCTGGTGATCGCGCGTTTGCAGACGATAAAGCTATTGTTGGCGGTATGGCTCGTCTAGATGGCCGTCCGGTTATGATCATTGGTCATCAAAAAGGTCGTGAAACTAAAGAGAAAGTGAAACGTAACTTTGGTATGCCGAAGCCAGAGGGTTATCGCAAAGCACTACGTCTGATGAGAATGGCAGAACGTTTTAACATGCCAATCATTACATTTATCGATACGGCGGGTGCTTATCCAGGTGTTGGTGCGGAAGAGCGCGGTCAATCAGAAGCGATAGCCATGAACCTAAAAGTCATGGCTGGCCTAAAAGTACCAGTCATCTGTAATGTTGTCGGTGAAGGCGGCTCTGGTGGTGCTCTAGCGATTGGTGTGGGTGATTACGTCAACATGTTGCAATATTCAACCTATTCGGTGATCTCTCCGGAAGGTTGTGCATCGATTTTATGGCGTGATTCCGATAAAGCTCCACAAGCAGCGGAAGCGATGGGGCTGGTTGCTCCTCGTCTAAAAGAACTTGAGTTAATTGATGAAATCATCGAGGAGCCACTGGGTGGTGCACATCGTGATCGTGCGCAAATGGCTGCCAACATGAAAGCAACACTGTTACGCCAACTGCAAGAGCTGGACCAGCTTGAGAATGAAGACTTGCTTGAACGTCGTTATCAACGTTTGATGAGTTATGGCTACTGCTAAGTAGAAACTATTTATATAATAAGGCGAGCGAGAAGCTCGCCTTTTTTTGATCTAACCTAGGAAAAAACCATGACTCTGTATCAACAATTTTCTCAAGTGCTTGATGAGCAACAAGTGATGCACGGCAAGATCATTGTTGGATTTAGTGGAGGGATGGATTCACGAGTCCTACTACGATTAGCAGCCCGCTATTGCAAACAACACTCAATCGCCTGTTTAGCAGTACATGTGCATCATGGGTTGAGTGCCAATGCCGATGAGTGGCAAATTCATTGTGAGCGCTGGGCGAAAGAGGAAGCTGTTGAGTTTGTGTGTGAACGCGTGATACTGGCGAAAGACTCGGGTGACAGCCTTGAGCAGTTAGCGCGTCAAGCTCGATATCAAGCATTGTGTCAACATATTGAGAACGGCGATCTACTGCTCACCGGTCAACATCTTGATGATCAAGCAGAGACAATGCTTTTGGCCTTAAAGCGTGGTAGTGGGCCCAAGGGGCTCTCTTCAATGGCCTCTTCAATGGCCTTTAGTTTAGGGACGTTAGTTCGTCCTCTTTTGAATGCTACGCGACGAGATATTGAGCGCTACGCTCAGCAGCAGCAATTGCAGTGGGTAGAGGACGAAAGTAATACAGACACTCGATTTGATCGTAATTTTCTACGCCAAAACGTGTTACCCGTTCTTAGCCAGCGGTGGCCTAGCTTTGCTCAAGCGGCAAGTCGAAGCGCGAGGTTATGTGCAAAGCAAGAGCAGCTACTTAAAGAGCTATTGTTGCCAGAGCTTGAGGCGAGTCTGACGGAGTTTCAAGGTTGAATATCACTACGATGTTATTGCACTCTGATTTAAAAAGGGAGCAACTGCTTAGATTGTGGTTAGACATCAATACCTCGTTGATGCCAACAGAAGTGCAACTGGGTAAAATCTGGCAGGAAGTCGCCTTGGCTCGGCCAGATGCTAACCCAGTTCTAAGCTTAGCTGGTGGTTCAATTAGACGGAGTAACGGTGAGTTACACTGGGTGGCGACTTGCGATGATGTCAGCGGTTGGAAGCAAGAATGGCTAGGTAAGACGCCTTTAGAACTGCCAGATAATTTGGGGACGTTAACGCTTGTCGATTTGACCAACGGAGAGAAAATGACACTGGATCGTCAAACACTTACCGGGGAATTGCATGTGAGTTTTAACCCCGAAGGATTGAGCGCTCATCCTTATGGTAGAGCAGGTTCCCGTAAGCTAAAAAAGCTCTTTCAAGAACACAATGTACCGAGTTGGCAGAGGCGTCGAATGCCTATTTTAATGTTAGATAACAAGGTCGTTGCTGTTGCTAACCTATTTGTAGATAAAGCATTTTATGGTTCAGATTGTGAACTGGTATGGGACAAGTGACCACATTTTGTGTAAAAATCGTATACAATTATAACGCGCCAGAAATGGCACAGCGATATTAATAACATATGCTGTTATCTGGCTTATATGGAAATACACAGAAGGTAAAGCAATGAAAAATATGGTAATTAGTGCAGTATTAGCCGCTGGGCTTATGAGCGGTTCGGCATTGGCTGCTGACATTGAAGCTGGTAAAGCGAAGGCTGCGATTTGTGCAGCTTGTCATGGTGCTGATGGCATCGCAGTAATTCCAGGCTACCCAAATCTTAAGGGACAGAACGAACAGTATTTAGTGACATCCATTAAAGCCTACAAGAATAAAGAACGCTCAGGTGGTTTGGCTGCGGTCATGCAAGCCCAAGCCTCGATGCTAAGTGATGAAGATATTGCGAATGTGGCCGCGTACTACGCGAATATGAAGTAATAAAACTATTAATAATTAACCGAGAACCCGAAGTTTGACTTCGGGTTTTTGTTTTCGTTGATTGTTGGCTCAGCCTGCCAGATAATGGAGTCAATCAATGAGGTTTAAGGGAAGAACATGAAAAAGATTGAAGCGATTATCAAACCATTCAAACTTGACGACGTCCGTGAAGCGCTAGCAGAAGTGGGCATTACAGGTATGACCGTCTCTGAAGTGAAAGGTTTTGGTCGCCAGAAAGGTCATACAGAGCTTTACCGCGGAGCAGAATACATGGTCGACTTTTTACCAAAAGTAAAATTGGAAATTGTCGTATCAAGTGACGTGGCTGATCAATGTGTGGAGACCATCATTGAAACCGCCAAACGGGTAAAATCGGTGACGGTAAAATTTTCATTACTGATATTGAACGTGTAGTACGTATTCGTACTGGCGAAGAAGATGAAGACGCTATCTAAGTCGAATCTCAAAGAATCATAAA
>ASHK01000584.1 GCA_000695745.1 Vibrio madracius
GGAATATCGAAATCAGGCCTTACAAGCCGCTTAACAGAAATGTCCAACTTTATGGGGTCACTTCAAAAGCTCTCGGTTTTTATTAGCTAACAACTATTATTTCAAGAATTACTTCAAGACCGTTTCTAGTGCTTTAAGACACAGGGCAACATTCTCTCTTCTGGCCCCATACCCCATTAAACCAATTCGCCATGCTTTACCAGCTAAAGCACCTAAACCCGCACCAATTTCTAAGTTGTACTGTTCTAAAAGCTGGGCGCGCACTGCTGCATCGTCAACGCCTTCCGGTAAGTAAACCGCATTAAGCTGAGGTAATCGGCTGGCTTCTTCAACAACGAAGCTCAACCCAAGCTGTTCTAGCCCTTCTTTGAGCAACAAGTGCATGTCTTTATGACGCTGCCACGCATTCTCTAGTCCTTCATTTTTAAGTAAGACTAGCGACTCATGCAAGGCGTACAAACTGTTCACTGGAGCAGTATGGTGATAGCTGCGCTTTCCTTCTCCACTCCAATAGCCCAAAACCAAGCTCTGATCGAGGAACCAACTCTGAACGGTGGTCTTGCGAGATTTAATTACCTCGATGGCCGCTGGTGAAAGCGTGACTGGTGACAACCCCGGCACACAGGATAAGCACTTCTGACTTCCGGAATAAACGGCATCTAGTTGCCATTCATCCACCAATAAAGGCACCCCACCTAGAGATGTCACAGCATCAACAATGGTCAGCATATTGTTTTGCTTAGCAAGCAGCCCTAGAGCCTGGGCATCACTTACAGCTCCAGTGGATGTCTCAGCATGAACAAACGCGACTATTTTTGCATCTGGATGCTCGGCGATCGCTTGTTCTACTTTAGCCACAGAAACAGGCGCACCCCATTCATCTTCTACGACAATAGCTTCACCACCACAGCGAACCACATTCTCTCGCATACGTTCGCCAAACACACCATTGCGACAGACAATAACTTTGTCGCCTGGCTCAACGAGGTTTACAAAGCATGTTTCCATACCAGCACTACCGGGCGCTGAAACGGCGATCGTGAAATCATTTTGTGTCTGAAATGCATACTTGAGCAGCTCTTTAAGTTCGTCCATCATACCGATGAAGAGCGGGTCTAGGTGGCCAATTGTTGGACGACTCAAGGCTTGCAATACTTGTGGGTAAATATCTGATGGGCCAGGTCCCATTAGCGTACGATGAGGGGGCACAAAGCTAGAAATAGTCATGGGCAATCCTTTAATGATTTATTGTAGTAATAAGTAAAATATCCTAAGGAAATTCAGTCTGTTCCACAACAGCGTAAAAATCAACATTTTTGCAACATCCAACCACTCAATTTTTTATGGTTAAATTGTGAATCATCATTGACTTTTTACGCTCAAAAACGTTGAATAAACACACTATCTGTAGCGATTGCGTCAATGCTACAGCGGAAGAGGAGCACTGCCCAGGCAGGTAATCATGTGAAGCCGCAACTTCTATACTGATTACTGATGGGGAGCAGTGCCGAGATGAACTCAATTTGCAGGATTAAGTTTATCGGTTAAACGGGCTGAATCCCTTTAACTGTCACCAAGTGATTGGTGAAGAGCTTCTGAGGTCCATTCTGTATTCGGATTCCTCCGCTCTATTTTTCTCTTCAAACATCGGATGTTGGGTTACCAACCTTATTATTACTACTGGAAGTCCTGGAGAATTACTGTGAGCGCATTCAATGTAGCTAAATTTGGCGGAACAAGCGTCGCCAACTTCGAAGCCATGAGCCGTTGTGCTGAAATCATCGAAAACAACCCACAAACCAAACTGGTCGTGAGCAGCGCATGCTCAGGTGTTACTAATATTTTGGTGGAATTGGCTAATGGTGTGAAAGACGAGTCTCAAAGAGCACAACTCATCAACAAACTTCGTACCGTCCACACTGACATTATGTCGCAACTCAACGATATTTCTTCTATCGAACAGCGTGTCGAAGCTCTAATCGACAAAGTAGCGACTTTATCCGAAGCCGCTTCTATCGCAACATCGGCAAAGCTAACGGATCACCTAGTCGCATGCGGTGAAAGAATGTCGACTCATATTCTGACCCGACTAATGCAAGAACGCGGTATTAATGCGGTACGCTTTGACATTCGTGGCGTCCTTAAAACCGATAGCAAGTATGGAAAGGCCGAGCCTAATCTCAATGCAACAAAGCAACTCGCAACGGAGCAACTTGTTCCACTGTGTCAGCAGTACGTTGTCGTTACCCAAGGGTTTATTGGTTCTGATGCCGACAATGAAACGACAACACTTGGT
>ASHK01000585.1 GCA_000695745.1 Vibrio madracius
CACTCTATGAGCGTATTAAGAAGCAAGGTATTCACTTCGCTCCCGCTTCTGGTCGTCAGTACTACAGCCTTAAAGACATGTTTTCTCGTATTGAAAATGAACTGATTTTTATTGCTGAAAACGGTACGTTAGTGATGCAAAACGATGAGGAGCTTTATAGCTGCACGTTAGATACGGCTGCAGCGAAACAGATCATCAAAACCGCTCGCGCTTTAGAGAATACCTATATGGTTCTGTGCGGCAAACGCTCCGCTTATATCGAAACTCAAGACCCTAAAGCGCTGGAGGAAATCCGTAAATACTACCATCGATGCGAATATGTTGAGGATCTACTCTCCGTCGAAGACGATTTTATCAAAGTTGCTATCTGTAACTTTGAAGGCGCGGAGGAACATGTATTCCCGACCATCAATGCTCGCTTCGGCGACGAATATCAAGTGGTTGTCAGCGCCAAGATATGGTTGGATGTGATGAATAAGGAAGCGTCAAAAGGCGCTGCCATTCGTTTCTTACAACAGCATTTAGGATTTAAGTTTGAAGAAACGATGAGCTTTGGTGATTATTTTAATGACGTCGAAATGCTAAAAGAGAGTTATCACTCATACGCCATGGACAACGCTCACCCCGAGATAAAGAAACTGAGCCGCTTTATTGCTCCGAGTAATGATAAAGCAGGCGTGCTAACCGTGATCGACAACTATTTAGCGAGCATCGAGTAATAGCAAAAGAGCATGTCATCGACATGCTCTTTTTATTCAGACTATTTTTGTTGCCAGCGCGCAGCGGCTTCAGCGTCAGAGTCTCTTGACTCGACCCAGCGAGTGGACTCTGTGGTTCGCTCTTTCTTCCAAAATGGCGCTTTGGTTTTAAGGTAATCCATGATGAATTCGCAAGCTTCAAACGCAGAACCACGATGAGCACTGGACACACCTACGAATACGATTTGATCACCCGCATCCATATCACCCACACGATGAATGACACGAATACCGTTGAGCATCCAACGTTCTTCTGCTTCATCGCAGATCTTTTCTAACGAACGCTCTGTCATTCCAGGATAGTGTTCTAACGATAACCCTGTAACGTTGTCGCCTAGGTTCATATCGCGAACTTTGCCGGTAAACGTAACAATTGCGCCCGACGCAGTACCTTGCGCTAATGCCTCGTACTCAGCACCCACCGAAAAGTCTTCGTGTTGAACGGATACTCTTAAAGTCATCTTAACCTCCCGTTACTGGCGGAAAGAAAGCCACTTCATCGCCGTCTTGAACTTTCTCATCCATAGCGACGATATTTTGATTAAGCGCAGCGAGTAACTTGCCACTCTCAAGTGCAAGCTCCCATTTACCTTGCTGAGCTGCCAGATGAGCGCGAATATCTTCAATAGTGTCAAATTCAGCGGCAAGCTCAATACTGTCTTGACCAATCAATTCACGAGTTTGTGCAAAGAAAAGTACTTTAATCATGATTCCACCTTGAAGTGTCCTGATTTTCCGCCCGTTTTTTCAAGTAAGCGAACGTTTTCAATAACCATGTCTTTTTGGACCGCTTTACACATATCGTAAATGGTTAACGCTGCTACAGACGCCGCCGTCAGTGCTTCCATTTCTACGCCAGTTTTACCCGCTAGCTTACAAACAGACTCGATGCGTACTTTGTTTTCCGCTTCCATCGCTTCCAGTTGTACTTCCACTTTAGACAGTAGCAATGGATGGCACAAAGGAATAAGGTCCCATGTTTTCTTTGCCGCTTGAATGCCTGCAATACGAGCAGTAGCAAATACATCACCTTTGTGGTGATTACCCGACGTAATCATCTGCAGTGTTTCTGGTGCCATGTGAACAAAAGCTTCGGCTCTTGCTTCACGTACCGTCTCTGCTTTAGCCGACACATCGACCATGTTTGCTTCGCCAGAAGCGTTGATATGGGTAAATTCGGACATGACTTTCCCTAGATGATTACTTGCTTAGATGAGGCATGAAGTTACATGGGCGGTGGCTAGCATCAAGTTGCTGCTTGATGATTTTAGTCCAGCCGGTACGACATGCACCCGTCGAACCTGGCATCGCAAAAATAACCGTGTGGTTTGCAAAACCAGCAATGGCGCGAGATTGGATTGTAGACGTGCCAATTTCCTCGTAAGAAACGGCACGGAATAGCTCGCCAAAACCTTCTACTTGCTTATCGAACAACGGAACAAGTGCTTCAGGTGTGCTATCACGAGAAGTAAAGCCTGTACCACCAGTGATCATTACCGCTTGCACACTCTCGTCTGCGATCCATTTCGACACAACCGCACGGATTTGGTAGATATCGTCAATCACGATTTGCTTATCCGCTAGTGTGTGACCTGCTTCTTGTAGGTTTTCTACTAAGAAACGACCAGACGTATCATTTTCTTCAGTACGTGTGTCAGATACGGTTAGCACTGCGATGTTCGCAGGCACGAATTTACTTTCTGCGTGACCCATGATTATTCACCCTATAAAATTTTTACGTATTTTTTCGCGGTCTGTTAGCCGCCGATAGATGCCAAATGCGGCGTCATACCTGAATTACCGTCATGCAGGAAATGACTGACTGATTTGGTCTGTAATTGTGCTTGAATTCGTTCGATCAACGCACTTTCTTGAGCGTCTTCTTGAAGTAAGTCGCGCAACTCTACACCGTGGTCACCAAACAGACAAAGATGCAGTTTGCCCATTGCTGAAACGCGAAGTCGGTTGCAACTTTCACAGAAGTTTTTCTCATATGGCATAATGAGGCCAATCTCGCCCTTGTAGTCTGCATGAACAAACACTTGAGCAGGGCCATCATTTTGACTGCGCGCTTTTAAGATCCAACCGTTAGCAATCAGTTGGTTACGAATATCAGTGCCAGATACATGATGTTTGTTGAACAGCTCGTCCATTTCTCCCGTTTGCATCAACTCGATGAAACGCAATTGGATTGGACGATCTTTGATCCAGTGAAGAAAGGCGGGCAACTCTTTGGCATTGAGGTCTTTCATCAATACCACATTGACTTTGACCTGCTCATAACCGATTTCAAATGCTCGATCGATACCAGACATTACTTCGGTAAATTTGTTCTCACCGGTAATTTGGTGGAACATTCTTGGATCGAGGCTATCTACACTCACATTGATATTAGTAAGGCCAGCTTGACGCCACGTATCCACCTGCTTAGCCATTCGATAACCATTGGTCGTCGTTGCTACTTTGGTAATACCCGGTAGTATTCGCTACCGTTTCAATGATCTGAGGAAATCTTTGCGTAAACTTGGCTCACCACCAGTAATACGTACTTTGGACGTACCGCAATCTGCAAACGCCGTTACCACGCGTTTGATTTCTGGAAGCGTCAAAAAGGCTGGTCGTTTATGACCAGGCGGTTTGTAGCCATCAGGGAGGCAATATGTACACTTGAAGTTACAAACATCTGTAACTGAAAGACGCAAGTAATAAAACTTGCGATTAAATTTATCTTCGAATTGTTGCGCCACGGAACACCTTTCCAAACACGGGAGGCACAATCATTTCCAATCATGCCCTTGTGACAATTTGTCACTGGCTCTAGAAGCTTATCTTAATGTCGACTTAGCACATAGAGCTCGGAGTTATKGCAGGTTACCGCATAATGAGTCGATAACAGCTTTTGAGTAAAATACTCAATAACGGTATGGTTTTCCAGCCTTCATGTCAAAAAACCTTACTTATTCGTCATTTTTATTATAGTTGAGTATCCCAAATGAACAATTTACCCTATGTTACAAAGTTCAGATAACTCAAAAGAAGTATAAGATGAGCATATATTCATCAAAGAAAGTTGTGGCCATTGGCGGTGGTCACGGGCTAGGTCGTATGTTGGCGGCTTTAAAAGAATTTGGCGGTAATGCCACTGGAATCGTCGCGACCACAGACAATGGGGGCTCCACTGGGCGAATCCGTGAATGTCAGGGTGGCATCGCGTGGGGTGATACTCGCAACTGTATCAATCAGCTTATTACTGACCCATCAATTGGCTCGATGATGTTTGAGTATCGCTTCAAGGGGTCTGGCGATCTCAACGGCCATAACCTTGGTAACTTAATGCTGACTGCGCTGGATAACCTTTCCGTTCGTCCCCTTGAAGCAATTCATCTAATCCGCAAACTGCTCGCGGTTGATGTCAACATCATCCCAATGTCGGAGCATCCATCCGACCTGACAGCACTTTCAGTCGACGGCAAATGGGTTACCGGTGAAACCTCAGTTGATGAGATGGAACAGGATTTACAAAGACTCGACCTTGACCCAATCGTGCCAGCCACCAAAGAGGCCATAGAGGCGATCTCCCAAGCTGATTGTATTATTCTTGGGCCGGGCAGTTTCTTAACCAGTGTTATGCCTCCACTGCTTCTCGCTGATTTAAGCCAAGCGATCTGTCAAAATCAAACCGCTAAAGTCGTATTCGTAGAAAACTTATCCCCTGAATATGGCCCAGCAGG
>ASHK01000586.1 GCA_000695745.1 Vibrio madracius
GTTAATGAAATCGCGGAACGTTATCGTGTCCGACATGAACTTTCGGGTAATGACTTCAACAACTTTAATGTGGAGTATTGGGAAGTCGCTTCGGCTCCGTTATTTTAGAGGACTACACTCAGCCCAGCGCGAGTGATTTAAGACAATCAGCCTGTGGCACTACTGAACCTTGTGTCGTTGTGACATTAAACAGCGCAATACCGCTCGCAATGACCGATGTGTTTGGCAATGAAAAGTCTTGCAACCAACAAACACCTAACTGGCGTTATCACAAGATATATGGTGACGAGACAAACTTCTTCTACGGCTATGTCATGGATGTGGTCTTAAACGATGGCTCAGTTGTTCCTGCCTGCCAAGCAACTCGTGACCAACGAGCTACAGCAACGACATGGCGCGCCGTTATGCAACGTTGGCCTCATATCAATCGACCATTTGAAGCTGGCGAGCAGATTGAGTTTGAGACCACTATCAGCTTCGACCGAGCTCAAACAACAGGCGATAACGTCAATTACTACGGACAAACTTTTAGATACGTCTTGGGGCAAGGGTTGACCGTAAACAATCGCGATAGTGCAGTAGGGCCACTCAACATTAATGACGGCTTCGCTCAACTCGGTGGTAATACGACTGTACCGCAACTCTCTGCAAGCGGTGGTGCTCAGCAACGCTTAAGTTTTATTCAACATGCATACAATCTTGATAGAGGCAATGTTCAGTCGTGGCTAGACGGACGTCGCCTGATCCACACTAACTTTACATCAGGTGATCACGTCGAGGAGTTCCTACCGGGTCCACAAGCCATCAACGGGAACCTACCTTTCCCTGAAATGGCTGGATTAACCACTGACCCTATTCAACCAAGCTGTACCCAATGTCACACGCTCAATGGTGTGGGAGATATGCAAGCAAGACAGGATGTTGTCCCTCCTAAAATGTTTGGTTTAGGTTTGCTCGAGAACATCCCTCAAGAAACTATTGAACAATGGGCAGAGGAAAGTGGAGGAACGATTAACTACGTGACGGTAGAAGGACAACAGTACGTTGGCCGCTTTGGATGGCGAGCAGAAACTATGAGTGTTGAGCATCAAATCGCTAAGGCGCTGCATGACGATATGGGTATTGGCACCAGTTTCGAGGGCTTTGGCCCCATGGAACTCGCAGATAATCATGTTCAAGATATGGTAGTGTATACAAAGCTTGTGGCAGTACCTACGCCTCGTCAAAACCTAACGACCATGCCTGGACATAACCGTTTCCAAGAATTTGGGTGTAACTCTTGCCATAAAATGACGGTGCAAACTGGTACTGACAGTGAATTTCCAGAGCTATCGAATCAGACGATTCATCCGTATACCGATTTACTCCTTCACGACCTTGGTGCGGGCGCATTCCGTACTGCCCCACTCTGAGGAATCGGTTTGAGCGGCTATGTAAAAAGTGGCGATGCCAATGCGCTGACGCTAATGCATGATGGACAAGCGACCAGCGTTGATGCCGTACTGC
>ASHK01000587.1 GCA_000695745.1 Vibrio madracius
CAAAAGTTATTGTGTCTTTAAATAACAAATTATTAATTTCTATAAATGCCCGCATAAAAATATTCCACTAAACAGTAAAGAAATGTCAAAAAATAACCATTAAGTATTACTGTTGATTTTTATCAACTGTTTTGCCTGATTTCGTTAGTAACATTCGCTCGATGATGCATAACTATAATCGAGCATGTCTTTATGAATAATAAACTGAAGCAATTATTGACGCCGTCGCTGACGCGTCGAGGATTCATAAAATCCTCTTCGGCCATCGGTGGTCTTGCTGCTGCAACCAGCGCCATTTCTCTCCCTTTTAAATCTGCACAAGCGGAAACCCAACCACAAGCCAACGACGAAAAAGTGGTGTGGAGCGCATGTACCGTAAACTGTGGCAGTCGATGTCCACTGCGCATGCATGTCGTTGACGGTGAAATTAAGTGGGTAGATGCCGACAATACGGGTAAAGATGATTACGCCAACAAAGACGTTCAGGTACGAGCATGTTTACGCGGTCGTTCTATGCGTCGTCGTGTGTACAACCCAGACCGTCTGAAATACCCAATGAAGCGCGTTGGTAAACGTGGTGAGGGTAAATTCAAGCGTATTTCTTGGGATGAAGCTTACACTGAGATCGTAAATAGTTTAGACCACATTAAGAAGCAGTACGGTAATGAAGCTATCTATCTCAACTACGGGACGGGTACATTAGGCGGTACTGTCACTAAATCATGGCCTCCTGGTAGCACGTTAATCGCGCGTCTGATGAACCTCACGGGCGGTTACTTGAATCACTATGGCGACTATTCAACAGCGCAAATTGCCAAAGGTTTGAGTTATACCTACGGTGGTTGGGCGAACGGTAACTCTTTCTCAGATACTGAAAACAGTAAGCTCATCGTGCAGTTTGGTAATAACCCTGCTGAAACGCGTATGTCTGGCGGCGGTTTGATTCATCACTTGATTGAAAGTAAAGAGAAATCCAACGCACGGATGATCATGATTGATCCGCGCTACAACGACACGGCAGCGGGTCGCGAAGATCAGTGGATTCCAATCAAACCGGGCACTGATGCAGCGTTTATTGCCGCAATGGCTCACGTCATGATCAAAGAAGATTTGGTAGACCAAGAGTTCTTAGACACTTACTGTATTGGTTACGATGAGAAAACACTGCCAGCGTCTGCGCCAGCCAACAGCGATTACAAATCTTATATCCTAGGTTTAGGGGAAGATGGTATTGAGAAGACGCCTGAGTGGGCGGCACCAATTACTGGTATTCCTGCAGATATTATTATCAAGACAGCGCGTGAAATCGGTTCAACTAAACCTTGTGCTATCTATCAAGGTTGGGGTCTTCAGCGTACACAAAATGGTGAAATCGCGTCACGTGCGATTGCTATGCTAGCGCTATTAACCGGTAACCTAGGTATTCATGGTGGTGGCTCTGGTGCTCGTGAATCGGACTACAACATTCCGTTTGTGCGCTTCCCAACACTAGAAAACCCAGTGAAAACAGCGATCTCTATGTTCTTATGGACTGATGCGATTGTTCGTGGCCCTGAGATGACCGCGACGCGTGATGGTGTACGTGGTAAAGACAAACTTGATGTGCCGATTAAATTTATCTGGAACTATGCTGGTAACTGTGTGATTAACCAGCACTCAGACATCAACCGTACCCACGATATCCTACAAGATGACAAAGCATGTGAAA
Source organism: Vibrio madracius (assembly GCA_000695745.1). GTDB lineage: Bacteria > Pseudomonadota > Gammaproteobacteria > Enterobacterales > Vibrionaceae > Vibrio > Vibrio madracius. The sequence continues at coordinate 1,709 of ASHK01000587.1, forward strand.
TGATCGTTGTGATCGATAACCACATGACGTCTTCTGCAAAATACGCCGACATCATTCTGCCTGACCTAACGACGTCAGAGCAGGCGGATTTCTGTATGGATGGTAAAGCGGCGAACATGCCTTACTTTATTTTTGCCGAGAAAGCGATTGAGCCTCAATTTGAAGCACGCAGCATCTATCAAATCTGTTCTGATTTGGCGGAGCGTATGGGGTAGGTCAAGCGTTTACCGAGGTCGCGACCAAGAAGGTTGGTTACGTCATTTGTATGCCGAGACATTGAAGCTAGACCCGACATTGCCAGACTTTGAGACAGTGCGTCAGCAAGGCATCGTAAAACGTAGCGATCCAAACGGTCACTATGTGGCGTACCAAGCGTTCCGTGCCGATCCGGTGAATAACCCACTTAACACACCGTCAGGCAAAGTGGAGATCTACTCTGAAGAGCTTGCTCGCATTGCCGCGGAATGGGAGTTGCCAGAAGGGGACGTCATTCACCCATTACCGATTTACGTCAGTACTTCAGAAGGCTGGGATTCACCGCTACGCGATAAGTATCCGTTGCAGCTAACGGGTTTCCACTTTAAAGCTCGTTGTCACTCAACATACGGTAACGTCGATGTATTGAAGCAGGCTGCACAACAAGAAATGTGGATCAACCCTGTAGATGCTGAGCGTCGTGGCATTAAAAATGGTGACCGAATCAAGATCTTCAATGACCGTGGTGAAGTGCGAATTAACGCCAAAGTTACGCCAAGAATGATGCCGGGAGTTGTGGCTCTCGGAGAGGGTGCATGGTATGCACCAGACGGCAACAAGGTTGACCATAACGGTTCAATCAACGTTCTAACGTCTCAACACCCAAGCCCTCTGGCGAAAGGTAACCCTCAACACACTAACTTAGTAGAAGTTCAACTGGCAAATAAGGCGTAAGGACTAACTCATGAAACAATACGGTTTTTATATCGATTCGAGTAAGTGTACTGGCTGTAAGACCTGTCAGTTATCTTGCAAAGACTTTAAGGATCTTGGCGTTGATCGTAGCTTTCGTCGAGTCTACGAATACGCTGGTGGTAACTGGGTAGAAGAGAACGGTACTTACCGTCAAGACGTGTTTGCTTATTACACTTCTATTGCGTGTAACCACTGTGACGAACCAGCTTGTGCAAAAGTGTGCCCATCAGGTGCGATGCACAAACGTGAAGATGGTTTTGTCGTTGTGGATGAGAAGGTGTGTATTGGCTGTAAACACTGTGCTAATGCTTGCCCATACGGTGCTCCTCAGTACAGCAAAGAAAAAGGTCACATGACGAAATGTGATGGTTGCTTTGAACGCGTAGCAGAAGGTTTTGAGCCAATTTGTGTCGGTTCTTGTCCACTTCGTGCGCTGGAGTTCGGTCCGATTGCCGAGCTACGCGCTAAATATGGCACCAACGCCGATGTTGCGCCATTACCGTCATCAACATTAACGAAACCAAATATCGTGATCAAACCAAACCGTCATGCGCGTCCAACGAATGACACCACTGGTCACCTAGCAAACCCTAAGGAGGTTTAACATGGGATGGCATGAATGGCCTCTGATTTTCTTCACTGTATTTGCACAAACAGCCGTTGGTGCGTTTATCGTGATGGGCGTAATCACACTGTTAGGCAAAGCGGATGCACACGTTAAGACAGCGATGACTCGCAATATGTTCTTTATTTGGGTATTTATGGGACTCGGCTTTATGGCGTCTACCATGCACCTAGGTAGTCCACTGCGCGCGATTAACGCGTTAAACCAAATCGGCACATCGTGGTTATCACGTGAGATTCTGTTTGGCTCGATGTTTTTTGGTTTAGGGGGGCTATATTGGCTGCTCTCTGTGCTCAATAAAGGCAGCGAGGTAATTCGCAAAGGATTGATGGTTGCAGCGATGGTTATTGGTGTGATTTTTATGGTCGCTATGACGAACGTTTACATCATCGATACCGTTCCAACTTGGGATACGCCATTTACCAGTCAATCATTTACGCTTACAGCTATCCTTTGCGGCGTGATGCTGTCACTTATCCTGATGCGTGGTGCTAAATTAGAATGTCCGCGTTTAGGTAAAGTGACGGCAATCGTTGCAGGCGTGACTGCGGTTGCCATGGTGATGGTCACGATGTCCATGGTGGCTGACTTACCAAACATTCACTCGGCGATTGTTGCAGCGAATGAATTAGTACCAAATATGGCTGAGATTCAAAACTTGCGTTTTGTTCTAGTGTTCGTTGGTGTTGCTGCGTGGATCTGGGCGATGCGCTCTGAATCTCGCTCAATGCCAATTGCGGTGATTGGTTTTGCTATGGTGTTAGTTGCCGAACTGATTGGA
>ASHK01000588.1 GCA_000695745.1 Vibrio madracius
AGTACTCAGCAACCGTTTTTTGAATGTTATCTATGGTGACTAGCTTCTCTTGTAATGCCAAGAGATCACGTAGCGCCTCTCGAACGAAGTCGATAGTAATTGGACGACCTGTAAAGTTTGCATTGGCAATAACACGGTTCAACGCCCCTTCCAACTCACGCACATTGGAGCGCAGACGCTTAGCAATAAAGAACGCAACTTCATCAGCAAGGTGAATTTGATGATCTTCTGCTTTCTTCATCAAAATTGCCACGCGGGTTTCAAGCTCTGGAGGCTCGATCGCCACCGTCAAACCCCAGCCGAAACGAGATTTTAGACGATCTTCTACCCCATTTATCTCTTTAGGGTAGCGATCAGAGGTAAGAATGATCTGTTGATTACCTTCTAATAACGCATTGAAGGTATGGAAGAATTCTTCTTGTGAACGCTCTTTATTGGCAAAGAACTGAATGTCATCGATAAGCAATGCATCAACGCTACGATAGTAGCGTTTAAATTCTTCAATCGCGTTATTTTGTAGCGCTTTTACCATGTCTTGAACAAAACGCTCAGAGTGCATGTACACCACTTTAGCGTTTGGCTTGTTATCAACAATCGCGTTTCCTACTGCATGCAACAAGTGAGTTTTACCCAGGCCTGTACCGCCGTATAAAAACAGTGGGTTATATGCTGCACCAGGATTATCGGCAACTTGACGCGCGGCAGCTAAGCCGAGTTGGTTCGACTTACCTTCTACGAAGTTATTGAATTTATGCTTAATGTTAACGTTAGAGCGATGATTGATATCGGAAACTTCAGTCTCATCATCCACGTTTTATGCACAGGCTGACGTGCTTGCAGCTGTGCTGGCGCTGAAGACTCTGCGGCAACATCAGCCGCAGTCTTTACAGGCTTAGGCGCTGGTGGCGCAGACACTGGCTTACTACCAACTTCAAAACGTAAGTTCGGTACGTCATTACCGCAATACTCTTTCAGTAGGCGGTTGATGCTGTTTAAGTATCTGTCACGTACCCAATCTAATACAAAGCGATTAGGCGCAAATAGAGTTAGGGTGTTGTCATTAAGTTCAGCTTGTAATGGTCTGACCCACATGCTGAATTCGGTAGCGGGTAGCTCTTCTTGTAGTCGTTGCGAACATTGCAACCAAAGCGAAGATGACACGGTGCTCTCACTCTATTTATTTGAATTGGAAAAGATTGGTAATTTTACCTGTTGATAACCAAGATCGCCAGCAAATGATCGGCGATCCAGTGAATAAGATCTAAGTTATTCACAATTTTTTCGGCCAAATTCGCTTGATCCGCACAATTTCCCCTAATTTTACTCACAAATGAATGCACAAAACACAGATCTACCCACAAAAACACTATGTTGATCTAACTTGTGCATAGATCAACATTAAAGCTGTCATTATCTTTTTGCTGATCACGATCAAGAGTGACGAAAAAGCCAACGTTCAACCCCGGGTTTGTTATGGTTAATAACAACTAGTTATTTAACTTATCGACATGTTTGCCAGTAACATCCTTCTCCATACACAGGTAGGAGTAGTAATATGAAAAACTGGATAAAAGGCCTTCTTACAGCTTTAGCGCTTTCTGCAACC
>ASHK01000589.1 GCA_000695745.1 Vibrio madracius
TACGAACTATATTCAAATTACTCGTTAAAATACATCACACATAGCTCTAAGTGATTATATTTCATCCAGTTAATGTTAAATATTCACCGTTTTCCTATAGAAGGCGGCGCGAGCTAACACTTTATTAACTGTGTGATTGTCAACGCATTCAATCCCCACTATGTTGAGTGGAGAATCTCAACCAAGAGGCAAATCTATGAAATTCACTCCAGCGCATCTTTCTGAAATGAACCTGTTACTGCAATTTGACTTAAGCAGTGCGGCAACCGGTATCAAGGTACATCACGATGCAAGTCAAGAGATGCAAGAAGCAGTCCAAAGATTGTTCGATAAAGGACTATGTACCCTTCCTGACGGCGGGTACCTAACGGATGAGGAATTGAAGTGGCAGAGCATGCTGATAGGGTTCTTCGTGTGTTAACGTCATAACGTCTCGTAGGATGTCTCTCGCAGCGGCATATCATTGCCGCTGCTTTCTCTCCACGCTACGCTACAAACAAACGACGATAAGGTTGCCACTTGTCATACCCCCAATTGAAGCCCGTCGTGTAAAAGAAAAAGAACACCAAGAAGCCAGCTTCTATTATCAGAGCCGTCCATAAAGACACCTGATAAAAACCAAGCGATAGTCGGTATCGTCAATAAAATCAACCCTGCTTCGAAACCCATCGCATGGCCAATTCGCATTAACAGCGACCGATTACTTCTCTCTCCTGGGACATACTTATCAAATATTAGGTTATAGACATAGTTCCAAACCACGGTAAACAAACTCATACCAACGCCCACGATAACAAGTTGCGTCGATTTACTGCCGGTTGCCAAAGATGCAATAGGAATTATGATAGCTAACGCTAATGCTTCAAATAGAACAGCGTGGAATACTCTTTCTTTATTATTCATATCGTTACCTTGTCGTTTAAAAACATCACTTACCAATAACCGAATTATCCTTTATGCTTTATCCAGAGGAAAACGAGGTAACATCAGGAAAACTGATATGTTTAGCATCGAACAATTAGAAGCGTTTATCACGACTGTAGAAACAGGCTCTTTTTCCGCCGCTGCACGCAAACTCGGGAAAGTGCAGTCTGCCGTCAGCCAAAACATCATGAATTTAGAAATAGATTGTGGTGTGGATGTGTTTGACCGAAGTGGACGATATCCAACTCTGACTAAAGCTGGCACCAAATTGCTGCCCTACGCACGCGCAGCAATCACACAGCATCAGCGGCTTGCCGATCTCGTTGAGACGTTAACTCACGAAGATATTCAACCTATCGTGCTCGCGGTTGATGAAGGTATCCCGTTAGAAAGAATCACCCCGATTCTGAAGACACTATCTGAGGAATTCCCCTCCCTGCAAGTGGAGTGTCTGCTGGCGTCCAGTATCGACATCATAGAAATGGTTCAATCCAGTCGAGCAACATCTGGCTTAGTCTATGGCGAGCACGTCATTCCATTTTCACTGGACTTCGAACATGTTGGAGCCTTTGAGTTTGATATCTTCGTTGCTTCTCATCATCCCCTCGCTAGTACCGTCTCCCCTCATATCGAAATGCTCAGTTTACACCGTCAACTTGTTGTCAGCTCCAGAAGCTCTCAAAAGAGCAGTTTCCATCAGAACTTAAGCCCTGATGTTTGGTACTCAGACAGTTACGCTATGATTATGGAGTGGTGTGCGGCAGGTTTTGGTTGGACATACGCCCCTTCCTACATGGCAAAAGACGCGCTTGCTCAAGGTAAACTGGTGCAAGTTCCGATAGAATTTGAAAAGATATCCGCAATCACTAACATCGACCTAATTCAACACTCAAGTAAAAGTAAAGATATCGGTCACAAGCGGTTGCGAGAACTACTTCGACACCGTTTCGAGGATGTGTAACATGACAGGAAAGCAAATACTCGTAGTTGGCGCAGGATGGCTTGGCCTTCCTCTTGCTCGCACTTTACAAAATCGGGACTATCACGTCACTGCCACCAGAAGAACCAAGGAAGGCTTAGCCGAACTTTCTCAATTGGGGCTGGACAACCTGTGTTTAGATTTAAACACGCTTCGCACGCAAGAAGATGAACTGGCGCTGACTGAACAACTCATTCATCGACAAATCAACATCGTGGTCGGCTGTTTTCCGCCGGGCTTTAGACAAGGTGGCGGTGCGCTTTACGCATCTCAATGGGCACAACTGGTTCAAGTCGCTAAACGAGCCGGAGTAGAAAAAATCATTATGATTAGCTCCAGTTCCGTTTACCCAGACCGAGCAGAGATCATGACCGAAGATATGGCAAGATTGCCTATCGCCAAAGGCAGAGAAGATTTTAGTGCTAAGTCTATTATTATGCTTACCGCAGAAGAGCACGTTAGAAATTCGACCCTAGATTATGTCATCGTGCGTTGCAGTGGGTTATTTGGACCCAATCGTCATCCATCTCGGTTCGCTTCAAAGCTTAAAACGGTGAGCGATCAAGCCTCGGCGAATATGTTACATTTGGACGACGCTGTAGGCGCCATTATTTTCTGCTTAGAGCACTTGAATGCAAGTGTGGTCAACGCCACTACCCCAGAGACCTGCGACAAGGTGACTTTCTATCGCGCAGCTCTGCGTTCGGTTGGTTTGGACACCTCATTGAATTTAATCAACTCAGAGCCAGACAAGACCATCTCTAGCGAAAAACTCCAAGGATTAGGGTATCACTTCAAATACCATCACACACTTGACGCATTGTAGCTAATGAGAGGGTTAAGCAATAAAAAGGAAGCATCAAGCTTCCTTTTTCGTGGTGAGTGCCGGCTTATTTGCCCAGCGCCTCTTTGTAGTGTTGACGGCAAACCGACACATATTTGTCGTTGCCACCGATTGCCACTTGATCGCCTTCAGCAATAGCATTGCCATGTTCGTCAGTTCGGATCACCATATTGGCTTTGCGGCCACAGTGACAAATAGTTTTTAGCTCAACCAATTTGTCAGCCCAAGCTAACAGGTGCTTACTGCCTTCAAATAACTCACCCAAAAAGTCTGTTCTCAAACCGTAGCACAGGACGGGAATATTGAGCTTATCCACTACTTCTGTCAGTTGATACACCTGCTCCTTTGACAGAAACTGGCATTCATCAATAAGGATACAGTGTCGTTTGGTCTCGGCATTCAGTGTGGCGATTTCATCAAACAAATTAGAGTCTGGCTGAAAAAGCTGAGCTTCGGATTGCAGACCAATACGAGAACTTACCTTGCCTATACCGTAACGATCATCAAGTGCAGCGGTAAAGATTAGAGGATTCATTCCTCGTTCTTGGTAATTGAAAGAAGACTGAAGAAGAGTTGTCGACTTACCCGCATTCATTGCTGAGTAATAGAAGTACATCTGAGCCAAAGTGTTACACCAAATTCAAAACTTAAAAAGAAGCCCTTGCATGCAAGGGCTACGAGAAATTACTTGCGACGCCACGTCGTGCCTTCAGGGCCATCTTCTAAAACAATGCCCATTTCCGTCAGCTTATCGCGTGCCATATCCGCATTCGCCCAATCTTTTGATGCACGAGAATCGTTACGCAGCTTAATCAACGCTTCAATTTCTGCCACTTCGTCGTTGTCTCCTGCATCACCTTTCAAGAACGCTTCCGGATCTTGGTGAAGAATACAATTACGTCCCCTAGTTCACGAATTAACGCACCAAGTTGACTCGCCTGACCTAAGTCTACCGTTTTCAAACGGTTGATTTCACGTGCCATATCAAACAGCACTGAGTACGCTTCAGGTGTGTTGAAGTCATCGTTCATCGCTGTCGTAAAGCGAGTAACGTACTCTTCTCCACCTGTAGGTTCTGCGTCTAAATCCAAACCACGAAGTGAAGTATATAGACGCTCAAGTGCCGAACGTGCCTGATTTAGGTTGTCTTCACTGTAGTTTAGCTGGCTACGGTAATGGCCAGACATTAAAAAGTAACGAACCGTTTCTGGATCGTAATGACCCAGCACGTCACGAATCGTAAAGAAGTTGCCAAGAGACTTAGACATTTTCTCTTTATCAACCATCACCATACCGCTGTGCATCCAAGTGTTCACATATTGGGTATCGTGCGCGCAGCAAGATTGAGCAATTTCATTTTCATGATGTGGGAATTGAAGATCCGAACCACCACCATGGATGTCAAAATGGTTGCCTAGAATCGAGGAGTTCATTGCCGAACATTCAATATGCCAACCCGGACGACCTGGTCCCCAAGGCGATTCCCAAGTAGGTTCACCTGGCTTAGACATTTTCCACAGTACAAAGTCCAATGGACTGCGCTTGGCACTCTCACATCAACACGGGCACCTGCTTGAAGCTGGTCAAGATCT
>ASHK01000590.1 GCA_000695745.1 Vibrio madracius
ATCAAGACAATGGCGATGTATGGACTAATACCGCTGCGTTGGCTAACAAAAATGACGATATCGATTGGATTATCGCGGGTAGTTATAAAGATAGCGGTTACATGAAACAAGGTGATGGTTCGACGCTTTACGGTACAGAAGCGACCAACAAAACGGGCCTGGCTAAATTTAATTGGCAAATCAACAAAGCTCACAAGCTTGGGTTTAACCTGCGTTACGCCGATTTAGACGGACGACCGCCTGTAGTCGGGGACTCTAGTGGTCAGCTCAATGATCCTGATAGTCTGATTAGTCGTCGTACCAAAGATCAATCGTACGGAATCAACTACGCATTTAATCCGAATAATCCTTGGGTCAACCTTGAAGCCTCTATATATAGAAATGACACTAAGATTACAGAAGTAGACCCTTCAATTGGTGGAGAAGATGTATCTCAGTTAAATACAACAGGGTTCAATCTAACAAACCAATCTGAAGCAGGTAAATTTAAGCTGTTCACTGGTGTAGATGGTTATTTGGATGAGCTAGATGCACAACGTGCAGCGTCTGTCTCAGGTAGACCTGAACTACCGACCGATGCGCAAACTTCTGTTATCGGCGCGTTTGGTTATATTAATTATGAAATTATTGAATCTGTCGTCGCTGCCTTGGGTTCGTTACGACTCTTTCACATCAAAAGCGAAAGGGTATGATGATAATAATCAATCATCTTGGTCACCGTCAGTCGGCCTATTTTGGCAAGCACAGCAATGGATGGCTTGGTCTATTCGATATGATGAAGCGTTTCGTGCTCCTGATACATCAGAGCTATACATGAGCGGAACTCACTTTGCTTACTTCCCTGGTGGTCCAAGTAACATCTTTGTTCCAAACCCAGAGTTAAGCCCTGAAAAATCGCATAATATTGAGTTGAAAGGTCAGTTTAACTTTGAAAATGTATTCGCAGACGATTCCCTTGATATCACAGCTGCCGCATTCCAAAACAAAGTGAAAGACTTCATCAACCTAGATGTTGATATGACACCAGCCGGAACATGTAATCCTCCAGGCTCATTTGAGGGCTGTGCGGGTACAAGTAAATCAAGCAACATAGATAACGCTGAGCTCACTGGATATGAAGTTGCTGCGGACTATCGTTGGCAACAACTATTAGTCGGTCTTTCTTATGGACAGACACGTGGTAAAGACACGGATACCGACGAGTGGATCTCTAATATTCCTGCCGACAAATGGGTCGCTCACTTACAGTATGGTTTCTGGAACATTGATACGAAAATCGGTACTAGAGCCACTTTTGTAAATGCGCAAAACCGACTACCAGTAGGTGATACTGAAGGACCGTATGACTCTTATCAACTCGTTGATTTCTATGCATCATGGGAACCTACGAGCGAGCTAGAGGGACTGAAAGTTGATCTATCGTTAATCAACGCATTTGATGAAAACTATAGAACAGCGTGGACACAAGTGTATCAGCCAGGGCGTTCTGTGCGTCTAAACGCTCAATACACTTTCTAAAATCTTTGACATTACCAAGCGACTTCCTAGTGAAGTCGCTTTTTTTATTTGTACTAAATTGTATTATGTATTTAGTCGTTTCATTCATAAGGAAGTTAGGTGCATAATTCAATCACGTTAGAAGCCCTTCACATCCTCGATGCTATCGAAAGAAGAGGTTCGTTTGCGGCCGCAGCCTCCGAACTTGATAAAGCCACGTCATCGCTTAGCTATCAAATCCAAAAGCTTGAACAAGATCTAGACATCATGATTTTTGACCGTTCAGGCCACAAAGCGACATTAA
>ASHK01000591.1 GCA_000695745.1 Vibrio madracius
AGTCTGCAAGTTCATCCTCTGACCGAGTACATTCAGAACGAATTTGGTATGCACTATACCCAAGACGAAAGCTACTACATGTTGGACGCTGGAGAAAAAGCCAGTGTGTACCTTGGAACTAAGTCTGGTATCAACCTGATGAAATGATGGATGACCTATATGCAGCGCAGCGCGGCGAGAAGTCATTCGATGATGAGCGCTTTATCAATCAATTCCCTGCGAAAAAGCACGACCATTTCTTGATCCCAGCAGGAACAATTCACTGCTCTGGCTCGGATTCTATGGTGCTTGAAATCAGTGCGACCCCCTACATTTTCACTTTCAAACTATGGGATTGGAATCGATTAGGACTTGATGGCCTGCCACGCCCTGTCCATTTAGACCACGGTAAAGAAGTCATCCAATGGGAACGCAACACGGAATGGTGTCAGGAACATTTAGTTAACGCCATTACGCCAATCGCAGAAGGCGAAGGTTGGAGAGAAGAGAAAACGGGTCTGCACGAACGAGAGTTTATTGAAACCCGCCGTCATTGGTTTAGTAAACCTGTTCTTCATAAAACTGAGGGAACCGTCAACGTTCTGAACTTAGTTGAAGGGAAAGAGGCAATTATCTTGAGTCCAGACAATAAATTCGAACCGTTTGTTGTTCATTATGCCGAAACTTTCGTGATCCCAGCTCACGTAGACGCTTATGTCATCCAACCACATGGTGAAAGCGAAGGTAAAGAGATTGCCACTATTAAAGCGTTTGTAAGAGGTTAACCATGCTCCATTTTATCGTAGCCAGTCACGGTCCATTAGCCACTGCTCTGATTAGCAGTGCAAAAATGGTATTTGGCGAATTAAGTAATACGACTGCGATCTGTCTCACCGAAGAGGGAGGCATCGAGCAATTTAAACGAGATTTCCATCAGGAAATCACAGCAATAGCACCCAATGTCGACGGCATTGTTGTGCTGTGCGATTTGGAATGCGGCACGCCTTATAACGTGGCCTGCACTTACGCATTCAACCCAGATTTCAATCCAAAAGTTGAAGTCGTAACTGGGGTGAATTTCCCAACACTTTTAATGACGGCAGACTTTGTTGAAGAAAAAGACGCTTCCAACGTTGCAATGACATTGCAACAAGAAGCACTAAAAACGGTTGTCGTTGCCAAGCCAGTAGAACTGGTACAAGAAGACGATTTTTAAGGAGAAACACTATGGCTATTTCATTTGTGCGTATCGATGACCGCGTAATCCATGGACAATTAATGACTCGTTGGGCCAAAGAGCTCCCTTGTGACGGCATTGTCGCTATCGATGACGCCGTTGCGGCTGACCCGTTGCTATCACAAGTTATGAAAGGGGCGGTCACCGACGTTAAAGTTTGGTTGTTTGATACCGAAACTGCCGTTAGCAAACTGCCAAAGGTGATTGCCAGCGACAAAAAGTATTTCGTTATCGCAAAATCTCCAGTGACATTACGCCGCATTAGTGAAGCAGGCATTAGCTTGAGAATCTTAATAAAAAAATCAACGTCGGCCCGATGAGTGCTCGAGAGGGCACAACAACCATTGGGGGCAACCAGTGCGTTAACCAAGAAGAAATTTCTGCATTTAACTACCTCTCTGATGACGGCCACCACATCGACTTCAGATTGGTCCCAGATGCCAGTTCCTACACCTGGCAGGATGCGCAGAAAAAGCTGAAATAACAACAACACTACCTCCACT
>ASHK01000592.1 GCA_000695745.1 Vibrio madracius
ATCTTAAATTACACCGCAGTCTAATAAAGAAAATCGATCAGCGTGATGAAAACCAATTGTTTGTACGAAGCATGGTGGGAGCCTGTGGTGACTCACAAACTCAGGTGATCGCCGTAGGCGTTGAAAACAAAAAAGAGTGGCATACGCTACTTGACCTTGGCGTTACTGGCGGTCAAGGGCGTTATTTCGCAGCCGAAACACAACTATTGCCAGATCCTAAGCCAAAAATGGCCTCGATAAAGCCTGGGCGAAGAAATCGTTGGAAAAGAACCTAACGCGGAAATGTTATGACGTTTAAAAACATCCTTGCTCGATTTGGGTCGAAACAAGCGACTACTTCCCCAATGGTAGTTATTATGCAGTCGGATGGCGTCTTTTTGTCAGAGAAAGGACAACAGAAGGTTAGTAACTGTGATATTACTGCCAACAATTGGCAAAAGGCACTAGAGCAATTGCTTCAGCCTCAAGCTATGAAGGGGCAAGCGATCAATGTCGTGATTGGTAGCGATCTCTACCACACTTATCAAATCGACACGCCAAGAATTCCCAAATCTGAGTGGCCTCAAGCACTGCCTTTTTTATTGAAAGACGTGATCAGTGAGCGCGTGACTGAGATTGTTGCCGATGGTCTTGAATTGCCGAACTTGAACAAAACTACGGCTTACGTGATTCAAAAATCTTGGCTATTGCAACTTCGTAGCGTATTAGAAAACTTAGGATTGGAGCTGGCTCAAGTGATTCCGGAAGAATTATTTTGGGCACGCACGCAATCCGATAGCCATAGCTCTGTTTTACTACAAAGAAGTCGCTTTCATCGTTATCGAGTGAGTGCTTATGTTGATCAGCTTCCGATCTTCCACCGGACTATTCGCAGTGTCTCTGGGCCAGTCATTCAAGAACAAGACATAAGCTTAGATGTCGACAGTCTAGCGCTAGAGCTCCAAAGGTCATTAGATTATTTATCATCACAATTAAAAACGGGTGGGGTGCATGCTCTACACATTTGCTGTGATGAAGAATCTGAAATCGAATTGGCAGAGGCTCTCTCTGCACGGCTGAATGTAAAGGTATTGCCTCTAGTAGAGGCACGTACAGGTTGGTCGGGAGAACTGTTAGCAAAAATTGCTGCCGAGGTCTCAG
>ASHK01000593.1 GCA_000695745.1 Vibrio madracius
ATCGAGCAACCGTTCTCATCACATCCATCGGGTGAGCATCGGCGGGAATCAACTCCAGTGCCTTTTCAGAGATTCTGGTAGGCCACGTAAGCCCACAAGAATGGTTTTATATTCATCAAGCTCTTTTTGATTAGGTAAATGTCCACGCAATAGTAAGTGCGCGACTTCTTCAAATTGCGCATTGTTGGCAAGATCGGTGATGTCGTAACCTCGGTAAGTAAGACCTGTCCCCGACTTACCTACTGTACATAGTGCTGTTGTACCTGCACTTTGGCCTCGTAGACCGGCTCCACCTATGGCTGAATTAGGCATTTTGAACTCCTTTTCCCGCTTGTGTCCCTTTTGGGATCTCTTAACGCGGCATCATGTTATTGGATAACGTTAGTCAATGGTTTTGTTGTATTTCTAGGATTTACTCTCGCTAAACAGTTGATCGAGTTTATCTTCGTAGCTGTGATAATTGAGATGCTCATAGAGCTCAGCTCGAGTTTGCATTTGCTCGGTCAGCGCTTGTTGATTGCCAACGCTTAATAAGTGCTGATAAACATTTTCTGCCGCTTTGTTCATCGCTCTAAACGCAGATAGCGGGTAAAGGACCATATCGACACCGACATTAGCCAACTCATCACAACTGAATAACGGGGTTTGACCGAACTCAGTGATATTGGCAAGAATCGGTACCTCTCTACCTGTCGCCTCAATCAACGTCGTTTTGAACTGCTGATAGTGCTCAAGCGAGGTCATCGCTTCGGGGAAGATCATATCTGCCCCTGCCTCTACACACGCAATGGCACGTTCAATAGCTTTATCCATTCCTTCTACTGCCAACGCATCTGTGCGCGCCATAATGACAAAGCTCGCGTCAGATTTAGCGTCGACGGCAGCTTTGACTCTGTCCACCATCTCTTGTTGGCTAACGATGGCTTTATTCGGGCGATGACCACACCTTTTTTGAGCCACCTGATCTTCGATGTGCACCGCCGCAGCCCCTGCTTTCTCCATCGCCCTAATCGTACGTGCAATGTTAAACGCACCGCCGAAGCCAGTATCGATGTCCACCAGCAAAGGCAAGTCGCACGCATTCGTTATGCGTTCTACATCAACCAGCACATCATTTAAGGTGGTAATTCCTAGATCAGGAAGCCCATACGAAGCGTTGGCAATACCACCACCCGACAAGTAAATAGCCTGATGACCCACGTTTTTAGCCATCATGGCGCAGTAAGGATTGACTGTACCAACAACTTGCAGTGGATTGCCATTAGTGACCGCGTCACGAAATAGTTTTCCCGGGGATACCGACATGATTGTCTCCTTATTACTTTCCCGTATATGACGCAGTTCCATATACCTTTGATGCGTCACTGATAGATTGAGTTAGCTGTCTAGATTCTTTTCAATTAACGCTTTGCTTCGTGAGATGTGTCTTCTCATTAGCAGTTCTGCTAATTCAGGATCGCGATTTTTTATCGCGTCCAAAATAAACAGATGTTCTTTTAATGCCGCTTCAGGCCGAGATTGTGTACGAGGAGACTGATATCGATACATCCTAAGTAAGTGATACAGCTCATTGCACAACAAATTTATTAATTGACGGTTTTGGCTGGCTTTAATGATGCGATAGTGAAAGTCAAAATCTCCATATTGGTGAAAATAGGACGCGCCATCGACTTCATCTATATGCTCTGAATGCCTGTTTAACAGCGCCTCTAATTCAGAAACGTCTTTCTCACTGATATTTTGTGCTGCTAATCTTGCCGCCATACCCTCTAGGGCCTCGCGAACAGAGTACAATTCCACCAACTTCTCTTGAGATAAGGTAATCACGCGCGCGCCGACATGAGGGATTCGTTCAATAAGCCCAGTCCTTCTAAACGCATGATGGCTTCGCGAAGCGGCCCCCGGCTCACTTCAAATCGCTTTGCTAACTCTGGTTCAGAGATTTTGCTACCTGTATTCGATTCGACTTCAACAATCTCTTCAATGAGCAATTCTGTTAAATTTTCTGATTTGGTCGCTTCTTTTGACGGTACATCATCACTCATCATTGGTTCTGCACTCATACCCACGTTTACCTTAAACATCACATATATTGTTGACAGTTTTTATCCAATGATCATTATTTAAGCAATTTATAGTCATTAGCACAACCACATTGTCGACAATGTAGACTAATGTCTAACTTCTTCACTACGTCGTGAACTTTATGAACAAAATTCACCCCTATGTTCTTTATCCTCAATATCTGCACTTTATTGATACATCTGTAACAAATACGTAACCTTTGAATCAACCCATAGAGGTCAAGTCAGCATCCCTCAGCTGACAGACAATAAAGTCAACATAAGGAACGTGAACATGTTTAAGGCACTAAAACCGACCCTAGCGGCATCCATTGTGGCAACCACACTCTCGTTTGGTAGCTATGCGGCGGAACTTGAGAAAATTCATTTCTTGATTCCAGGTGGCGCAGGTGGCGGTTGGGATATGACAGCGCGCGGAACTGGCGATGTCTTAGTAAAAGCAGATATTGTCGACAATGTCTCTTTTCAAAACCTGTCAGGTGGTGGCGGTGGTAAGGCGATTGCACACCTAATTGAAACCGCTGAGCGCCAAGAAGACACTTTAATGGTTAACTCTACCCCTATCGTTGTGCGTTCTTTGACGGGCGTATTCCCACAATCTTTTAGAGACCTAACCCCTGTCGCGGCAACCATTGCTGACTATGGTGCTATCGTTGCTCCAGCAGATTCTCCATACAATACATGGGAAGATGTCGTAGCGGACTTCAAAGAAAACC
>ASHK01000594.1 GCA_000695745.1 Vibrio madracius
TGTATTCCGGTGAATACCGCATCGTCTGTAGCAGACAGGTTGGTTGAGAAGAAGCTTTCTAGGCTGTGATTTTGGTAGCTTTTCAAGTACTGAGCATTCATGGCGGTAAACCTTCCATTGTTCAATCAGTGCCTTTTGTTACCTATTTAGCGGACTGACTGAGGCTTGTCTTAGTACTGCTTGGATCAAATATGAGTCCATTGTTGCAGCGCGAGAGTATCCCAAATGTAGGACTAAATCATTCTTAAAAACGGCGCAGATCGATGTTAAAAACGCAACGAACCTGCACGGGCTAACGCATCTCTTCATCTAACAAGCCGATAACATACCTTTCTCGGCACCAACAATCAATCAAAAATTTCCTATAGGAACACAGTTTCCAAAACTGTTACCAAGAGCACGGTTTATTTTTGTACATGGTCTTTAATAAAGACATGGCTTCATGCAACAATGAAAATGAGTCACAGGAAGTCACTAGTAGAAGAGGGAAAGCATGTCAGAAGACATCTATGATGAATACCCATCGCTGACTTTAGCGAAGGATGGCGATGAGAACATTGAGCCTCTAAAACTAGGCGAAAGAATCAAAGATATTCGCGCGAAATTAGGTTTGACATTAGAAGAAGCAAGCCAAAGAACTGGGCTCGCACGTTCAACGTTAAGCAAAATTGAAAACGAACAAATTTCGCCGACCTTCCAAGCCATGCAAAAACTTGCACTTGGCTTGCACATAGATATGCCGCAACTCTTTGAACCGCCTAAGAAAAAAGTGGCGACGGGACGTCGTGATTTTACTCGCCGAGGTGAAGGGAAACCACACCCAACACCAACATACGAGCATGAACTTTTGGCGACTCAGTTATCTAACAAAAAGATGATGCCTTTTAAGAGTACCGTTAGAGCACGCACGTTTGAAGAATATGGTGACTGGGTTAGACATGATGGTGAAGAATTTTTACTGATTCTTTCAGGGGAAGTGAAGTTCTTTTCTGAGTTTTATGAGCCGATGGTTATGTCAGCGGGAGACAGCGTATATTACGACGCAAATATGGGTCATATGTTGATATCGACCAGTGAAGAGGATGCGCATATTTTGTGGGTTACGGCGAAATAAACATCAAACAGACGAGTTTCCTATAATAAAGGCAAACGTTTGCTTTTGTTTCTAAATGTCTTGAACTAGGCGTGCTTTTGATGAAAATGTCGTCGAAACCACGCTTTTTTGATACCTGTGATTCTGTGAATGGAATGTTAAGCGTCACATTTTTGTGTGTTCATATCTTGTTAAAGATGAAAAATGCGCGCATTCTTGTTTATTATAGGAAACAAGGTTTCCAGAAGACCAACATCTAATGTTCGTATAGGCGTCAATGACTAGACGTAAAGTGCGATAACTCACGTTCCGCTAATCTCACTGCATAGCAGATAGAGGCCGAATAGTGGAATTTAGACATCCCCAATTTAGGAGCAGGGCTCGTCAAAGCGGTCCAACCCAATGGAGAATACAATGGCTCAAGAACAAGCAACCCAAGATTTGTTGAAAACACCACTGCATGCATTACACGTGGAAGTGGGAGCGAAGATGGTTCCATTTGCCGGCTATGATATGCCGGTTCAGTATCCGCTTGGTGTGAAGAAAGAGCACTTACATTGTCGCGACGCGGCCGGTCTGTTCGATGTGTCTCACATGGGGCAAGTACGTCTATACGGAGAAAAAGCAGCGACGATTCTCGAGTCCTTAGTGCCTGTTGATATCATTGATCTGCCAGAAGGCAAGCAACGCTATGCTTTCTTCACTAATGAACAAGGTGGCATCATGGATGACCTGATGGTTGCCAATCTGGGCGATCACCTGTTTGTTGTCGTAAACGCTGCATGTAAAGAACAAGACATCACTCATTTAGAAGCACATCTTACTGATAGCGTGGAAATGGAAGTGATTGAAGATCGTGCGTTGCTTGCGCTGCAAGGTCCAAAAGCCGCTGAAGTGTTGGCACGTGTGCAACCTGAAGTAGCAGACATGCTGTTTATGGATGTGAGAAAACTCGACATCAATGGTATTGAGTGTATCGTGAGTCGTTCCGGTTACACGGGTGAAGACGGTTATGAAATTTCAGTGCCGTCTACCCATGCCGAAGCGTTGGCGAAAACACTGACAGACTTCGAAGAAGTAGAATGGATTGGTCTTGGTGCGCGCGACTCACTTCGCTTGGAGTGTGGTTTGTGCTTGTATGGTCACGACTTGGATACCACAACGACGCCGGTTGAGGCGAGTCTATTGTGGGGTATTCAAAAGGTTCGCCGTACAGAGGGTGAGCGTGCTGGTGGCTTTCCTGGTGCAGACATTATCCTTAAGCAAATCGAAACAAAAGACGTTGCACGTAAACGTGTTGGTCTAGTAGGTCAGACCAAAGCGCCAGTTCGTGAAGGTGCTAAGTTGTTCGATGCTGATGACAACGAAATCGGCATTGTTACAAGTGGTACGGCAGGCCCTACAGCGGGTAAGCCCGTGTCTATGGCTTATGTCGCCACTGAATTTTCTCCGATTGGTACTGAGATTTTTGCCGATGTACGAGGTAAGAAGTTGGCAATGACGGTAGAGAAAATGCCGTTTGTCCCTCAACGTTACTATCGTGGATAAATTTGAACGATAGACGGAAAAAGCATCGCAATTGCGATGCTTTTTTATAGGAAGCGTGATTTCCAACGCTTTTACAAAAGACCAGAAATACTAATCGTGGAATGGTTTTACTAAATCGTGACGTGGTTTTACACAAAAGTACATATCTCATTTGTATGTGTGATGTGTAAATGATATTAAAAGTAAATGAATCTCAGTTCGTCGATAGTAGACAAGGAGTAACTGTCTAGTGATTCTTTCATTACCAAGTAAACGTTCAACATACACTTTGCTCGCATCCACCGCGTTGTCACTCTCTGTTATTTCATCGGTTCATGCTCAAACCGATGCAGAACCTTATATCGTCAATGGCAGTCCTGCTAATGTGGCCGACTATCCCTCGTTTGTCAGCCTGTATTTGGATGCTCAGGAGTACGGTGTAGGGTATTCGGCATCGCCATATTGCGGTGGGACCCTGCTCAACTCTCAATATGTCTTGACGGCAGCGCATTGTGTGTACGGCGACCGTCAGTCACAACTTCTCACTATGGCTGCACCAAATTTGCAGTATGAGTCGGATTATCGTTATTCAGAGAAAAGACGCGTAGTCGAGATATACCATCCTATGGGATATATCGATGATATTGATAAATTGGTCCCCAATGACATTGCGATACTTAAACTAGACTCCCCCCTTGGTGCTGGCACAGCCATTAACCGCCCAAGCAATGAAAGCTACCGAAATGCTGGCGCTGTATTTACTGCTGTCGGTCATGGGAATACCAAATATGGTTATGATGCATTCGACATTTTACAGAAAGTGAATCTCACTTATGTAGACAACGCCGTGTGCGCAGGTGCTTTCTCTGACGGCAGCTATTTGACCCAAAAACAAATCTGTTTTACCGGCGATTACAGCAATGTGACTGATCTGTTAGCTGGGACTTGTCAGGGTGATTCCGGCGGTCCTATCTATTGGGATAATAATGGACTACAAGTTCAGGTCGGTGTCACGAGTTTTGGCCCAATACCGTGCGGCGATAAACAGCGTGCTGTCACATCTGTCTTTACTGAGATTGCCGATTATTCAGATTGGATCAATCGTGTGTTCAATGGGCAAGAGACACCCAATTATGTTTCTGATGATCAAGCAAGGCGCAATTACTTGATTAGCCAAGGCTACACCATTAGCTCATCGGGCAATAATGGTTCGTCAGGTGGGAGTTCAACCAGCTCTGGTGGCGGTGGAGCACTACACTTTGCATTTGCAGCTTTGTTAATTGGCTTAGGTCGGATCAGGCGCCGAAAGCTCAATCCCGTTTGAGTGCTATGTCATTGCTAAGTAATTGACAACATTTACGCCAACTCCCTAGTGAAACCTCTATACTTATCATTGAATGAATACACTGATGGTGTCGTAGATAGATTAAGTTGAGTCGCAAAGGGAGTTGTTACTATGAAATCTTGGCTTTTAAACCTCAATCGTTTCTTATTGCCTGTGTCTGTGCAGTGGGAGCCTTTGCTTGGCAAGCCAAGGCGAGCGAGGTTGATGTTTCTCCAATGATTGTTAATGGGGAGAATGCCTCTATCAACGATTTTGATTCTTTCGCCAGTCTATATATTGACTCCACAGACTATGATGGACGTTACTCAAGCGGTGCCTATTGCGCAGGCACATTTTTGACCTCCGAATATGTAATGACCGCAGCTCACTGTCTGGAAGGGGACATGGGCGCACTTCTTTTTACTTCTGCGGTTGCCATGCTAGAGAGTGAGCGAGATTTCTTAAACGCTGACCGACGTCGCGTGGTTGAAGTGTATATCCATCCTGACTTTATCAACGATATCAACTTACTGCTTCCCAACGACATCGCTATTTTGAAGTTGGAGACGCCTGCTTCATCGGGTAGTAATGTGACTCGAGCTACGACGCAAACATATCGAAACATTAGTGAGACCTTTGTTGCTGTGGGTCACGGCAATACTCAATCGGGAATTGATGGCACGGCTATTTTACAAAAGGCGAACCTGTTCTGGGTCAGTAATGCCGATTGCGCAGCAAACTTTAACAACGGTAAGGAACTGACTGACAAACAAGTTTGTTTTAGTGGCAGTCAAAGTCAATCCACTGGCCTGAAAGCGGGAACGTGTCAGGGTGATTCTGGTGGGCCGATTTATTGGTCTCACAACGGCACGTATGAGCAAGTAGGGATCACCAGTTTTGGGCCTGCTACTTGTGGTGATCCTGGCTCTGCCGTAACCGCTGCGTATACTGAGGTAGCAGACTATAGCTCATGGATAGATAGTGTACTTGCTGGTTCACAAACGCCATTTATTACTTCAGATGAGCAAGATCGTCTTGATTATTTAGCCAACAATGGGCGGGTTGTTTTGACTGGAGGCTCAACCACCAATTCGTCGTCAGGTGGTGGTGGAGGCTCAGTAGGTTGGTACCTTTCACTATTTCTCTTAGTGGTAGCCTATAAGCGTCGAACTGTTACTAGTTAAGGATTTTTTCGAATCCGAGTGTAGAGCCGAGACGTCGTACTCGGCTTTTTCTTGGCTGCGAGTTTTATCACGCTTTTCTGTAGCATTAAGCTGTTTGGATAAGTAATCAAATTACCACTGTCGTGTTTAATCAAAACATGAAACATTCGTATATCTTGAATAATGCCTGAAATATCCTCATCTCGGTCGACGACCTTAATGCGATCCCCAACACGATAAGGAAAGACGAAGAAGATCAAAAAGCTTGCGGTAATGTTACTAAGCATTGACCACTGTGCGACTAAAGCCACACCTAAAACAGCAAAGACAGAAGAGAAGAACAGAGACAAGTCGCCGTAGCCAACGCCAACCGTGATAGAGAAAATGGCGATGAACAGGAAAGCGAATGCAATATTGAAGGTTCTTAAAATAAAACTGCTTCTTGCCGCGGATACTTTTTTGGTCTCGGCTAATCGTTTGATCCATCCGTTAACCAATTTAGTGAATAGATAATATCCAACAAACAGAGCTATGGCGATTAGGATCTGAACCGACAGGGTATGCGGAATAGTGTTAGCAAGGCGTAGTAAGTGTTCCATAGTATTCAAAGATCGATTAGCAAGTTATAGGGAATATGGAGCCATGAAGA
>ASHK01000595.1 GCA_000695745.1 Vibrio madracius
GATGTGTGTACTTCCTGTATTTTGACCTGTCTGTCAATTTTCTTACACCGCCTAAATGGCGGTGTTTTTTTGTCTGCGTTTTATTCGAAACTATTGCATAAAAAACGGCCGCAACTGGCGACCGTTTATTACAATATTATTAATAGTAGAACTAATCGTTAATCTGTCAGATTAAGATTACAGACCTGCCGCAGCAAACACCTGATTGACGATTTCTTGCGCTTTCCGCTTCAATCAGTTTCAAGTGCTCTTCGCCTTTGAAACTCTCACAGTAAATCTTGTAGATGTCTTCTGTACCTGAAGGACGAGCTGCAAACCAACCATTCGCTGTCGTTACTTTCAGACCGCCGATTGCAGCACCGTTACCCGGAGCATGCGTCAAACGAGCGGTAATGGCATCACCTGCTAACGTTTCTGCTGCCACCATTTCTGGAGACAGTTTCTTCAATACGTTCTTTTGCTCGGTATTAGCCACCGCTTGAATACGGTTATACTTAGATTCGCCGTGCTTAGCAGCAAGCTCTTCGTAGTACTCTTGCGGGTTCTTACCTGTTACAGCGGTAATCTCAGCCGCTAGTAAACAAAGAATGATGCCGTCTTTATCCGTTGACCATGGCGTGCCGTCTTTGCGTAGGAAGGATGCACCAGCACTCTCTTCACCGCCGAAGCCGAATTCACCATTATAAAGACCATCGACAAACCACTTGAAACCAACTGGCACTTCGCACAATGTACGGCCTAAGTCGGCAACCACACGGTCAATCAACGCACTCGATACTAGCGTCTTACCTACTGCCACATCATCACGCCATTGACTACGATGACGGTACAAGTAATCGATACATACTGCGAGATAGTGGTTAGGGTTCATCAGACCTTTTGGTGTCACAATACCGTGACGGTCATAATCTGGGTCGTTACCAAATGCTAAATCGTAGTCATCTTTAAGCGCCAGCAACCCCGCCATTGCATACGGTGATGAACAGTCCATACGAACCACGCCATCTTTGTCTAAAGACATAAACTGGAATGATGGGTCAACCGCTTCACTGACTAACGTCAGATTCAAGTTGTAGGCCTTAGCAATTTGACGCCAATAATCAATGCCCGAACCACCTAGTGGATCAACACCGATTTTCAGGTTTGATTTCTGAATCGCTTCCATATCAATGACATTGACCAAATCATCAACGTACGGCTTCACAAGATCACGCTCTTGGTATAGCGCTTCAGATTTTGCGATGGCAATAGGAAGACGTTTTACATCTTTCATTTCATTCGCAATGATTTCATTCGCGCGATCTTCAATCGCCTGAGTAAGTTCAGCTTCGGCTGGGCCACCATG
>ASHK01000596.1 GCA_000695745.1 Vibrio madracius
ACCAACTGTGATGCAAGAAGTGCTGTCAGTGACGAATGATATCTCAGATTATTCAGTGGGTGAGAATATGTTTACCTCACAGCGCGAATCAGACTGGATCATCATTGGTAGCTACAGTGAATATGCGTTGGTGGGGGAAAATGAAATCATTATGAACTACCCAGGTGGTTATGTGGAAGTTACAGACTTATCGCTTAAGAAAAAGGAACTGCGCGACATGCCAAATAGTGAGATGACGCGACTATTTGGCCAAATGTCGACATATGCGATGTAATCACAGCGAATAACTATCGAACAACAACGGTAGATAACTAAAAAGCGGAGCTTCAAAGCTCCGCTTTTTAACATATAAATCAGTCTAAGGAAAAACAGAGTTAACCACGTAGAACTAGGTACTATCTTATCTATCATCCTTTCGTATCAAGCATTAAATCTGTCTTAGAAGCTTATTAGGGCATTTTACCAGCTAGCATAAAGCCGGTATTAACGTTGCAAACATAGTCTGTTCTATATGTGGCTCAAGATCGCTGCTCGTTTCCCTGCTTCTTACGGTATTGATTCCTCTCTTTTTTAATTATTACTTTGTGGTAATAATTAATTTCAAAATCATAGTATTATCAATTTTTAGTAAACATCTATACTGACCACAACAACGAAGCAGCGGAGATGGTTATTTTCAGCTACGCTTACTTCGACATTGATTCAAATACTAAAACGGTCTCATGATTGTAGACCTGAATAAGGAAAATCTAATGACGCTTGAAATCAAACCAGGTCAAACGCATATCAAATCAAAAGCAATGGTCGCATGGCCGCTGGCGAACCTTTAAAAATGGAAGAGGTTGATGTACAGCTTCCTAAAGCAGGTGAAGTACTTGTTCGTATCGTAGCAACAGGTGTATGTCATACAGACGCGTTCACATTATCAGGTGATGATCCTGAGGGTATTTTTCCTTCAATATTGGGCCATGAAGGTGGCGGTATCGTCGAAATGGTCGGCGAAGGTGTGACTAGTGTTGAGGTGGGTGATCATGTTATCCCGCTTTACACTGCGGAATGTGGTGAGTGTAAATATTGTAAGTCAGGTAAAACTAACCTTTGCCAAGCTGTTCGCGAAACACAAGGTAAAGGGCTAATGCCAGACGGTACCAGTCGTTTTTCTATTAATGGCGAAACGATTTTCCACTACATGGGTTGCTCAACATTTTCTGAGTACACAGTACTTCCAGAGATCTCATTAGCTAAAGTTGCGAAAGAAGCGCCATTAGAGGAAGTATGTCTACTTGGTTGTGGCGTCACTACTGGTATGGGTGCGGTTCTTAACACTGCAAAAGTCCAAGAAGGCGATACTGTTGCAGTATTTGGTTTGGGTGGTATCGGTCTTTCAGCCATTATTGGTGCACGCATGTCAGGTGCAAAAACCATTATTGGTGTCGATATCAACGAAAGCAAATTTGAGTTAGCAAAACAACTTGGTGCGACTGACTGCATTAACCCAATGAAGTTTGATAAACCAATCCAAGAAGTGATTATTGAAATGACGGATGGTGGTGTTGACTATTCATTCGAGTGCATTGGTAATGTTAACGTAATGCGTCAAGCACTAGAGTGCTGCCATAAAGGTTGGGGTGAGTCTGTGATTATCGGTGTTGCAGGGGCGGGTCAAGAGATCTCAACACGTCCATTCCAGTTGGTAACTGGCCGAGTTTGGCGCGGTTCTGCTTTTGGTGGCGTAAAAGGTCGCTCAGAGCTTCCAGAAATCGTAAACCGTTATATGGCAGGTGAGTTTGGTTTGCAAGAGTTCATTACTCACACCATGGGTCTACAAGACGTCAATGAAGCATTTGAACTGATGCATAAAGGCGAATCTATCCGTACCGTTCTTCATATGGATAGATAAGGTTTATGAGCCGCAGTAAAGGCTCTTAGCTCTTAATAAAAGGTCGAGGATTGATGATTTTTCTCGACCTTTTTCTTTTCAGTTATCTTTCTGTTTTCACGAAATCAATGGCTCTTGCTGAATTAAGTGAGGGTTATTCGTCATCTTCTAAAAGCAAATTAATAGGAATATCTTGATGAGCTGGCTTTTCATTATCTTTGCCGTACTATCCGAAGCAATTTCTCATGTAGCGTTGAAAGCAACGGACGGTTTTAGTTTGTCTAAACCTATTCCGGCCGCAATCGTGATGGTTGGCCATTTAGCTGCATTCCTGTTCTTGAGTCAAGCGATGAAAGGCATGCCTGATTGGGGTT
>ASHK01000597.1 GCA_000695745.1 Vibrio madracius
ATCCATCGGTGATGGCAAAACCAGCCAACAGTACGCCGATTAGAACCCACCAGATGAGTCGTAAGACTTCGTAATCAAACATTCTTTTTCTCCTTGCTTACGCTTCTACTTGACGACTAACTTTGTTCTCTACCGTTTCGTCATTTTGTTCGAAATGGTAACGACCCGTCTTCAAGCTACTTGGACCTTTACGTGCGAATTTCACCATCAAGTAAACTTCAGCAATTAGGAACACAGTATAGAGGGCGATAATAGCGAACAGTGAAGACCATAGTTGGCCTACCGTTAACGCTGACGCAGCTACGTGAGTTGGTAGAATTTCACCAACAGCCCACGGCTGACGTCCGTATTCAGCAACAAACCAACCTGCTTCGATAGCGATCCAAGGAAGTGGGATACTGAATAGCGTTGCTTTGAGAATCCATCTCTTCTGTTCGATTTTTTGGCGACATGTTTGTACAAACGCGGCACCGAATACGAATAACATGACAAAGCCACAGGCAACCATGATACGGAATGACCAGAATAGCGGCCAAACTTTAGGGATCGAATCATCCGCTGCCGCTTGGATTTGGTCTTCAGTAGCGTCAACAACATTGTCTGTGTAGCGCTTAAGAAGTAGACCGTAACCAAGGTCATCTTTCACTTCGTCAAACGCAGCAACGTTAGCTTCACTGCGGTCACCTGCGCGAAGTTTTCAAGAAGTTCGTACGCGTACATGCCGTTACGGATACGATCAACGTGCTCTTCACGTAGGTCACGAAGACCCGTTACTGGCGTATCCAACGAACGCGTAGCGATGATACCATTACGTATGGGATCTTAACCGCGAAGTCCGTGTGCATTTTGTCTTGGTTCGGAAGACCAAACAGTGTAAATGCGGCTGGTGCTGGCTCAGTGTGCCACTCCGCTTCGATAGCGGCGAGTTTCACTTTTTGAACGTCACCCAGCTCGTAACCTGATTCATCACCCAGTACGATTACCGATAGGATAGATGCCATACCGAACGATGCTGCAATAGCAAACGAACGACGAGCAAATGCAACATCACGGCCTTTAAGTAGGTAGTATGAGCTGATACCTAGGATGAACATTGCACCCGTTGTATAGCCTGATGCGACTGTGTGAACAAACTTAACCTGAGCTACTGGGTTGAGTACCACCTCAGCAAAGCTCACCATTTCCATACGCATGGTTTCGAAATTGAACTCAGCGCCCACAGGATGTTGCATCCAACCGTTTGCAACTAGGATCCATAGTGCAGAGAAGTTCGAACCAAGTGCTACTAACCACGTAACAGCCAAGTGTTGACGTTTTGAAAGCCTATCCCATCCGAAGAAGAAGAGTCCGACAAAGGTGGATTCGAGGAAGAAGGCTACGAGGGCTTCAATAGCAAGCGGAGCACCGAATATGTCGCCAACATAGTGAGAATAGTAAGACCAGTTGGTACCAAACTGGAATTCCATCGTTAGACCAGTGGCAACACCTAGAGCGAAGTTAATACCAAACAGCTTACCCCAGAACTTGGTCATGTCCTTGTAGATTTGCTTATTGGTCATTACGTAGAGGGACTCCATAATGGCTAGTAAGAAAGCCATACCGAGAGTCAATGGAACGAACAAGAAGTGATACATTGCCGTGAGTGCGAATTGCAGTCTCGACAGATCAACAACGTCTATCATGGTAACTCCTTTTGTGTCAGCTGAACGACACTTTCTACATTTAGCTCCAAGGACTTTGTTTAATAGACATTAAACTTGTTGAGCAAATCATCATCCTTGTTGCAAAAATGTACCTCAATGGTTAGTTAATTGTTAAGCTTGCGCTAATATAGCTGGCGCTAATATTACTGTTAAATGGCCTCGGTTTCAAAAGGTTTATTTGTAGAGTTGCTTTGATTTACATCAATAAACACAAAGAGTGGATTGTACAATCCTTAATCACATTGATGCAGATCAATTTTAATGAATATATGTAAGTAAATTGAGAGAAGTATGAAGGAAAGGAAGAATTGAGAATACCCCTTTAGTAGCAAGGGATTATAGCGTGAAATGTTAGTTATATGAAACAAAATTGGATTTTAATTCACACAAAGTTATTGATTTAGCAAATAAAAAAAAGCCACATATTTGCAATATAAATTTACAATAATGCGGCTTAATTTTTATTCACTGCTGGGAACTATCTACAGTAAGTGTGATAATCATCAATGTTTATCAATACCAAAATGTAAATACGCTCGATCGGAAGCAATCCGGCCTCTAGGTGTTCGCTGCAAGTAACCTTGTTGAATCAAATACGGTTCGATAACATCTTCGATGGTATCTTTTTCTTCG
>ASHK01000598.1 GCA_000695745.1 Vibrio madracius
ATATCGGTTGTGGAAATATCTTCTGTTCTTGGTAAGTAAACTACTTCACAGAGAGATGCCAAATGATCAAATTTTCCAGACCAATCATCACCCATTGCAAAAACATCAGCGTGGTATTTCGTAATGTCATCTCGTTTTTGCTCCCAAGAGTTTTCTTTAAACACTAAGTCTACGTATTTGCAACTCGACACAATCTCAGCTCGTTCATCAAAGGAGAAGAAGGATTTTTTGCCCTTCTGTTTATTGAACTCGTCACTGGAGACTCCCAACGTAAAGTTTATCACCSAGACTTTTTGAGTCGCTTGAGCAGTCGAACATGTCCAATATGAAAGAGATCAAACGTGCCGTAGGTTATGATTATTTTCATTACTCGTGCCTTAGAAGGGTAATCCGTCAGATTAGTGGAACAGTTGAGAATTATGCAGATCATCGGTTTGAATGTAAAATAACACGTTAGAAATACACGTCAGTTTGAGTCTCAGTCTTCATGACTATGACGTGGTGGGATTGAACGGGGTAAACAATAAAGGTTTGGCGTGAAAAGCATCTTGGAAAACAACACTTATTTTTGGTTTGACGATACTTTATTGGGTGAGCCAGTGCAGGAAATCTTTGAGCCTGAATATTGGAATCGAAATGACCGAGTCATTGGTAGTGCTCTAGGGCGAGGCACCACATGGTTTGTGCAAACTCAAACTGTTGAAGGCGCGCTGCGCCACTATCATCGAGGTGGTCTATTTGGCAAAGTTGTGAAAGACCAATATTGGTTCACAGGTTGGGAAAAGACGCGCAGTTATCAAGAGTTTCAACTTCTTGATACCTTGGTTAATGCTGGTGTTAATGTCCCTAGACCAATCGCTGCAAGGGCTATAAAAACAGGGCTTTATTATCGAGCAGATATACTGGTTGAAAAAATCGCTAATGCGCGTGACTTAGTGGCGATTTTACAACAAAAGCCTTTGCCCAAAAGCCTGTACCAAAAGATCGGTAAAGAAATACGAAAAATGCATCAGGCTCAGGTAAACCATACGGACCTTAACATTCACAATATTCTTATTGATGATGAGCAAAACGTGTGGATTATCGATTTCGATAAATGTCACCAGCAAGCAGGCGATGAGTGGAGG
>ASHK01000599.1 GCA_000695745.1 Vibrio madracius
CCAAAGAGGTCTGTATATCGGTGATTACTTTGTGTTGTATTACGATATATTTTTGTTTTAGTTTGCGAAATCATGCAGTTAAAAACAAGTTCTAGTAAAAATATGCACTAAAGCTAAAGTAATAACCTCTTAGCGTATTTCGAAGCGACTCTTTTTTAATAAGCTGTTGTCAATTACAACGCTTGCGCTGGCTCAGCCGATTTTGTTGATTGTTCTTTCTCTGAAACGTCGTTGGTAATATGGTCGTATTTCTCAGTGAGAACATTCTTGTAATTTGTTGGTGATAAGCACCGTTCAGTTTGTAGAAGCGGAAGTACACGACCAATGCAATTGCAAAGAAGAACGCAGGCAAGCCAACCATGATGCATTGCATGCCAAAGACGGTGTCAGCACTCTGTTCGGTGTTTGGCACGTAATCGACCGCGGTAAGCGCGATACCGATAAAGAAGGCAGCGAATGCAGACCCTGCTTTTACTACTAACGTTTGTACTGAGTAAGCAATACTTTCACAGCGAGCGCCTAGCTTGTACTCGCCGTAATCGACGGTGTCTGCCACCATGATGACGTTCAGTACCCAGAATAATGCAGTGCCGATTTGAAGTAGGACGCCAGCCGTTGAAATCAACAGGATGCTCTGTTTGTCATACATGCCAACATAGATAAGTACTGCACTGCCTAAAATCGGGAAACTCGAAGCGCAAGCCCAAAGAACCCGACGTGAGAACATTTGTGCTAATTTCGGGAATAGAACTAACGTAATGAGGTTAGCTATTCCGGCATAGGCCATGTAGTAAGGGAATAGGGCTTCGTTGCCAACTACATAGGTAAAGTAGTAAACCGCGAACGCCGTAATGATGTTTGTTGCGAGGTTGTAAGAGAGCGCCATACATAGCACGCTAGTTAACTGATCGTTTTTGTAGATGAGCTTTAGCAGCTGTTTTAGAGAAACTTTCTCTTCTGGTTGAGAGGTATCTAAGTTGGCCGCTGAATAGCGTTCTTTAACATTGCGCAATGTAATGTATGTCGAGACAATGAAACAGACGATCAGCAGTAAGGTAAAAATCTGAAAGCCAAACCCTTTATCGTCGCCGCCCACATAGTTCACAAATGGCATCGCAATCGCGGCAGTGACAATCCATGCGAGACTAGCAAAGAAACGAGGGTAAGGAACAAGCTCTTCACGCTCACGTTTGTCTAAGGTTAGTGTCGGAACTAATGACCAGAAAGGGATATCCATTAAGGTGTAGGTCATGCCCCATAAAATGTAGGTGATTGCAGCATAAGCGATCAACCAAGGACCATCAATGTAGTGTGCGCTGAATAGCATGAGTAGGACCACGGAGTTGGTCAGTGTGCCAATCAAAATCCAAGGTTTAAATTTACCCCAGCGACTGCGGTATTGTTAACTATCCAGCCCATTATCGGATCGTTGACGGCATCCCAAATACGGCGACGAGGAAAATAGTACCTACCGCTGCCGCAGAGATACCGACCACATCGGTGTAGTAGAACATCAGGTACATGTAGACGATGGTAATGGCGAAGTCCTTACCAAACGCGCCAAAGCCATAGCTCAGCTTGGTATTCATTGAGATACTCATTTGTTACTCCTTACGCTTCCCTGAGAGAAGGCGTTAAATATTCACGTTATTGTTTTTATCGGTATTAATTTACTGATTTACCCACTCAGGCAACCAACCTCATGAGCTTCAATGAGGTCGTCAACCAGTGCATAAATTTCCTCTAAGCCAAGTACGGCGGCGGTATGAGGATCCAGCATGGCAGCGTGATAGATGCGCTCGCGGTTTTCGGTGAGAATGGCTTCGGTTAACAGCGTTTGAACATTGATGTTGGTTTGCATCAACGCAGCCAAGTGATTGGGTAGTCGACCCGCTTTGATTGGTTGAACACCGTTGGCGTCAACTAAGCAGGCAACCTCTACACAACAGCCCTGAGGCAAGTTGTCGATCAAGGCTTCATTTTTGACGTTGCCATAGATGACGCTTGGAGTTCCAGTCCAAATGGAGTTCATAATGGTACTGGCGTATTCATGTGACTCTTGAACCGTAATGTGGTCAGCGTTTTTGAATTCTTGAAGGTCCTTTTTCCAGTCTGCAATTTGTTCTACACAGCGTTTTGGATATTCATCTAGTGGCACCTTATAACGCTCTATCAAATCAGGGCGGTTGGGTTTGATAAAATAGGGCGTGTACTCCGAAAAGTGTTCTGAGGACTCGGTGACAAAGTAGCCTAGTTTCTTAAACATTTCATAGCGGACGAGGTTAGTACAGCGTCCATTATGGTGAAGTCCAGGTTTAGGCGCTTTACCACTTTCAAAAGCTTCGAGTAGGTCAGGGTAGATATCTACATACTCGCCTTGCTCATTTTTCTTCTCTAGTGTGAGGTAATAAGCCATGTGGTTGATACCAGCACAGGTGTAGCGAAGGTCAGCATAATCAAGGTCCAAATCACGAGCTAACTCTTCAGCCGTGCCTTGCACCGAATGGCAAAGACCCACTTGCTTTATATGCGGATACTTTTCATACATCGCCCAAGTGTTCATCGCCATTGGGTTGACGTAGTTAAGCATGGTGGCGTTTGGACAAACTTCGGTCATGTCTTCACACACACTCCATAGATGAGGAATGGTACGAAGTGAGCGCATGATGCCACCAGGGCCTAACGTGTCGGCGATGGTTTGCTCTAGGCCATGACGTTTACAGACTTCAAAGTCTGTCACCGTACATGGCTCATACCCCCCTATTTGGAATGCGATAACCACAAAGTCAGCATCTCTAAGAGCTTCTTTCTGATCTAAGTGGCAAGTGATGGTGCCGGTCGCACCAGAAGATTCCATAAGTTTACTCACAACAAGGTGAGACTCTTCCAAACGCAGTTCATCTATATCCATCAACGCAATTTGCGCTTGTTTTAATGCTGGCTTGTGGAACACATCACCAAGAATGTTCTTAACAAAAATGGTGGAGCCAGCACCGATGAATGTGATTTTAGGGCTTTTCATAGTCGAATCCTTTATCTCTCAAAGTTCTGTTTCGATGAGATTAAGGTACACCTTTGGTAAGCGCAGATTCGTCTCAGATATAACAATGAATATCCTGTTTTCTCATATT
>ASHK01000600.1 GCA_000695745.1 Vibrio madracius
TCGATCCCAGCATTAGGGTGACCGAAAGGTTCACGGTTGTAGACAGAAACAAGCGGTAAATGCACTTTGTTATCTTGCCACGCCTCTGATAATTCATCCGGCGTGACTGCAACGGGAGAGAACGCCGAGGATGGTTTCGATTGAAAGAAACAAACCCTTTAGCGAGCTCTTGTGGGATAAGCCGCGAAGCGAAACATCATTGACCAGCATCAGCAATTGAATTGCGTCAGAGGCTTGTGCGGTCGAGCACCCCATAGGGACATCGCCAGTCACAACCGCAACTTCGCCTTCAAAGTCTATGCCCCATTGTTCGCTTTCCATGACGATGGGATCTCTTGGGCCGAGAAAAGTGTCTGAACCACCTTGGTACATTAACGGATCGGTCCAAAAGCTGTCTGGTATTTCTGCTCCGCGGGCTTTACGAACCAGTTCGACATGATTGACATAGGCTGACCATCCGCCATTGATAGGCCCTTGGCAATGGTGATTCGCACTGGTTTTGGTCGAATGGCATCGCTTGGAGCAAGATCCCTTGGTTGAGTCCCAAGTACACCTCTTCCAATAGAGGTTTGGTCTGTTGCCAGTTGTCGAGTGCGAATTGCAATGTGTTCGCGATATCAGGCACCGTAATACATTGTGATAAGTCACGGCTCACGACCACGAGTTGGCCGTCACGAGAGGTGTCTTTTAATGTGGCTAACTTCATATTATTTTCCTGTTTTCCAGCTATAGACGTACTGGTTATTTTCAACGTTTGCCGCTTCTGGACTATGATGCAGTGCGTTACGGGTATCGATCATCACTGCCACTTCATCAGTAAAGGTTTTCTTGGCTTCTCTTCCGGCTTGGAAAGCTTTCGGGTGTGGTCCATGAGTAAAGCCTGCTGGGTGGAACGTCATCATCCCCGCTTCAATATTGTCACGGCTAAAGAAATCGCCCGCGTGATAGAACAGCACTTCGTCGTAATCATCGTTGTTGTGATAAAACGGTACTTTCAGCGCACCGGGGTCGGTTTCAATCGGTCTAGGGACAAAAGTACAGACCACAAAGCCGTTTCCAACAAAGGTGGTGTGTGCTGAAGGAGGAAGGTGATAACGGTGCGACATCAAAGGTCTAATATCACGCCAGTTGAGTCTCAGCACTGACAAATCACCGTGCCAGCCTATTGCATCCAGAGGGTTGAACGGATAGGTGATGACATTCACTTTTCCACCACGTTTCAACTGTACTTGAGTTTGATTTTCGCTGTATTGAGCTTTGAACTTGGCGTTAATGGCTGGTGGCTCAAGAACCGCAGGATCGAACACCGCGTGTTGACCGACGATGCCCTTGTCAGGCAACGCATAAGCCGCCCCTGTGTTTTCGATCATCAATAAGAACATCGGACTATGCGGTTCTAAGCGCCAATTAGTGGAGCGGGGAATCAGGACGTAATCCCCGTCAGAGACCTCTAGATGACCATAGTCGCAATATAGGTCAGCGCTGCCTTGATGAATAAACAACAGCTCATCCCCATCAGCATTGCGAACGAGGTGGGACATGGCGTCTTGCAGCCGCCAGACTCGAATTTTACATTCGTTATTTTCCAGTACGGTGGGTATCGACCATGGTGATGTTTGCTGCGCACCCTCTATATTGTTGAGGTTAAAAGCACGCGGCTTGAGTTCGCTTCCCACTCTGTCCAGCCAGTAGGAGCATGTTGGTGATGGAAGTGGGTGGCAGGACCAAAGAAACCCTCTCGACCCGCCTCCCGCTCGTAGATGGCTTCTTCAGGAAAATCGGCGTGCGCCTGTTTGGAGTAAGTTCCCTCTCTGTGAGGGAACGTTGGCCATTTACGCATCATTAAGTACCCCGCGACGAATTTGGTCTTCTTCAATGGACTCAAACAGCGCTTTAAAGTTACCCTCACCAAACCCTTCATTGCCTTTGCGCTGAATGATTTCAAAGAACACTGGACCAATAACGGTTTGCGTAAAGATTTGCAACAAGATGCCATCTTTCATTGGAGCGCCATCGATGAGGATTCTCAAGTCTTGGAGGCGATCAACATCTTCGCCATGGCCTACCACACGCTCGTTAACCTTCTCGTAATAGGTATCGGGTGTTGGCATAAAGTCCATCCCACGCTCGCGAAGCGTTTGTACTGTTTGGTAGATATCATCGGTTGTCAGAGCGATGTGCTGAATCCCTTCACCGTTGTACTCACGAATAAACTCTTCAATTTGTGATTTATCGTCAGAGGACTCATTAATTGGAATTCGGATTTTCCCGCAAGGCGCGGTCATAGCTCGGCTAACCAGCCCCGTCAGTTTACCTTCAATGTCGAAGTAACGAATTTCTTTGAAGTTACCAATACGCTCGTAGAATCCCGACCACACATCCATGTGTCCTTGCTTAACATTATGGGTCAGGTGGTCAAGTTCGTATAAACCCACGTCTTGTTCAGCTAATCGCTTGTCGGCGTCGGGATAGAATTTGAAATCAACATCGTAAATACTGCTGCTGCCATAACGGTCGACAAAATACAGCAAGCTCTCGCCGATGCCATAGATGGCGGGAATACTGAGTTCCATTGGACCAATTTCGGTCACATATTGTTGACCACCATTTGCCAAAGCGTGAGCCATGGCTTTACCTGCATCCTCTACTCGAAATGCCATACCACACACAGAAGGGCCGTGCACTCGGGCGAATGCCTCTGCTTGGCTGTGAGGCTGAGCATTGACGATAAAGTTAACGTCACCTTGGCGATATAGCCATGATTCTTTCGAGCGATGTTTAGCAATTTCAGCGAACCCTAAGGAGTCGAAAAGACGTTTGAGATCGTTGATGCCGTTGTCGTCTGCTGCGGTGTATTCCACAAACTCAAAGCCGTCGGTGCCGAGAGGGTTAAAATTGATGCTCATGTCAGTTTCCTTTTCCTTTTGATAGTCATTGCGCTCCTTTTATGGTGAGGAGCTTTCTATTGGTAAAGCGCGGTTCCTATATAAAATTTGGCTAATTAGTGAAGAAAAAGAAACTGGTTCAACGATTTAGTGGAAAAGGGTAGTGAGGCTTGTTTTTGTAACATTTTTGCTACAAAGAGGTTTTTATGGTTGAGGTGAACGCTGGGCGTAAAATTAACTAATTGAAAAATAAGAGTGGATTCGGTGGCCTGTGAGAGGTTTCACAATGTGCTACAGAGTGTAAATTTCGGCTAAAAACAGTACAGCACGTTTTACGCACACTGGCGTTTGCTTCAATACTCAATAAAACGGAGCTAAGTAGCTCCGTTTTTGGTGAGTGGGGGTGTATTAAGCCAGCTTAAGAGTTTCACTACTCAAGCGGTTCATATAGCCATTAACAGCTAAGGCCAATCCCGCGACAGCGATAGCCCATAACCAAATTGGCAATACGCCCGTTGATAGTGCATAACCAATACAAGTGGCCACAAATACACCGATGAAACCAGGAATCAAGAAGCTGTGGTTTAGGATGTACTTACCGATTTTTGTTGTTCCAGAGCGGTCAAAAGTGATCGCGGCTAAGTCCGATGGATAGAATGGAAAGAAGTAGTATGCGTAGCAGGCTGGCAGAACGCCAATGAGTACCTCAGCGGGAATACCCAAGGCAAACCCAAGCGGCAACATAATGGTTAATACGGCAGCTTGACTCTTAAGGAACACTGACGAAGCATACATGGCGATGGCAAATGTCCAAGGGTGTGTTTGAACGACATCTTCAACCAAGCTAATGATGTATGGTTTGTTGTGAGCAATAATGGTGTCACTCATCCATGCAATACCAAAGATAATAATGACGGCGCTCATACCAGCAATGAACACGTTGGTATTGACGATTTTTTTCGGGTCAACATTGGTCGTCAGCAAGATAATGGCACCCACCGACAACATCAAAAATTGCAGTGCTGTTGATGTACTCACCCCCTCAGGTAGCAGTCCTAGGTCCTTACCAAACATGGCAACGCAGATAACGGTCAGAATACCCAGCAAAAAGACGGTCAGTCCACGTTTGGCTTTTTGATCTTCTTGTTGTCCAGCCGCGCCGGTACTTGCTTCACTGGTATAAATCAATTGCGCTTTAAACTGTGGATCTTTACAGCGTTCTAAAAACTCAGGGTCGTCGTTAAGATCTTTACCACGCTTAAGACTCCACGTTGCCGCGATAAGAACACCGGTAAGCGTCGCTGGAATAGTAACGAGCAGAACTTGACCCAATGTAATGTCTAAATTGTTGGTGGCAGCGGTTGCCATAACCACAGCGGCGGCTGCGGCAATAGGACTTGCAGTAATTCCCATCTGTGAGGCAATCGTAGAGATGGCCATTGGTCGTTCTGGGCGAATTCCACGCTTAATACTTACGTCATAAATAACGGGAAGCAGAGGGTAAACCGAGTGACCAGTGCCGACTAATACTGTGAGCGAGTAGGTACAAAGTGGACCGAGGAAAACCACTTTAGATGGGTGCTTTCGCAGTAAAATTTCAGCGTACTTTACTAAGAGTTTAAGGCCACCTGTGCTTCCAATGTAGCGGAAGCGGCAACCACGGCGAGGATAATAAGCATAACACCGATGGGCGGTTGTCCCGGTGCTATACCAAAGAAGAAGCTTAGAATAGAGACCCCTAGTCCGCCTAGCAAGCCAAAGGCAATGCCTCCATAACGTATACCAACAAATATCACTGCCAAAAGTAGTAGCATATGAACATAAAACATAACAACTCCTCTCTTTATAACGATAGAGTTATAATGCGCATTAATGAAAGGCCAAAGTACTGATCTGGGTAGGAAAAGCTTGCATAATCTAACAAGAGTGTAAATTTCGCTAGTGGGTCACATTGTTGCGAGTTTGTTCACCGTGATGAATCGGTTTTTGTAGCAAGGATAAACGGACCTTGTGAGGCTGTCTCTTGATCACAAGTCTTGTTGCTCAAGAGACTTAGCGAGTTCATACCCTTCAAGGATGGTTTGTAACCTAAACCATCCTTGCCATAAGGTTTTTATAGAAGCA
>ASHK01000601.1 GCA_000695745.1 Vibrio madracius
GATAACGCCGGCGTTTTCTCGTCGTTCAAAACCGCAGTGCGTTTTGTACATAATCAAGAAGCTTGCGACAGATTTACCGCCCTAATCGAACAAGAGAAACCAGACATTGTTCATTTCCACAATATTTATCATCAGATAACGCCTTCTGTGATTAAGATTGCCAAAAAGGCCGGTTGTAAAACCGTACTGACGGCTCACG
Organism: Vibrio madracius; assembly: GCA_000695745.1. Lineage (GTDB taxonomy): Bacteria > Pseudomonadota > Gammaproteobacteria > Enterobacterales > Vibrionaceae > Vibrio > Vibrio madracius. The sequence continues at coordinate 200 of ASHK01000601.1, forward strand.
ATACCAAAATTGCTTGTCCGAGCTATACCATGTACCGAGACGGTCAGGTGTGCGAACTGTGTTTACAAGGTTCAGTGTTGAATGTCGTCCGTCATCGATGCCAACAAGGCTCCTTATTGAGAAGTAGCTTATTGGCCATCGAAGCACTTTACCAATCTTTTACTGGCAATTATCAAGCACTCGATGTGATTGTATGTCCTAGTGAGTTTATGGCTGGGATTATTAGACGTAAGTTACCAGATAGCCGTATTGAAGTGATTGTTAATGGCATTGATAACAATGTGGATTTAACGCAAGTTACTGACGAAAGGTACTTTCTGTATCTTGGTCGATTGAGCAAAGAAAAAGGGGTGACGACATTGGTTAAAGCTTATCAAATGTCGTCACAAACATTGCCGCTTAAGATTGTGGGAACGGGGCCACTGTTGCCTGAAGCTCAAGAACAGCAGAGTAATCTTCATTGGTTGGGGTTTCAACAAGGAGAGCAGTTGCATCGATTGATACAACGGGCAACAGCGGTCATTGTGCCTTCAGAATGTTATGAAAACTGCTCAATGGCGGTATTGGAGGCCATGGCCTACGGCAAGCCCGTGATTGGTGCAGAGATAGGCGGTATACCAGAGCAAGTCAGAGACAAGGTAGAAGGGCGGCTGTTTGAATCAGGTAATGCCCAAGCTTTAGCCTCGGTGATGGACGAATGTGCCATGCAACCTGAGTTAATGGCCGACTACGGTAAACAAGCGCGTATGAGATTAATCAATAAGTATTCTTTGGAAAACCATGAACGAAAATTATTGGCCTTGTACCAACAATTAGTGGAGCGCCCTCAATGAAGATAACCGTATTTGGAACTCGCGGTATCCCCAATGTACTGGGAGGGGTCGAAACGCATTGCCAATATCTTTACCCATTAATTGTCGACAAAGGAATCGAGGTTACCGTTTTAGCTCGTTCTCCCTATGTCAACTATCGTGTTAGTGATTATAAAGGTGTGAAAACAAAAGCGCTTTGGGCGCCGAAAAAGACGGCACTAGAAGCCATCGTGCATTCAATTTATGCAGCGGTTGAGACACTTTTTGATGGTTCAGATGTCGTCCATGTCCATGCGATAGGCCCTGGACTTGTTATTCCTTTGCTACGCCTGATGGGAAAAAAGGTCGTTTTTACTCATCATGGCGCAGATTATCAACGCGAGAAGTGGGGCTGGCTGGCAAAAAAGGTCCTCAAATTAGGCGAAAGATTAGCGATTAACTATGCGACCGAAGTTATTGTGATATCGAAGGTAATACAAGACCAGGTTAGACAATCTTATCGCCGTGACGATACACATCTTATCCATAATGGTGTGGCGTCGAAAGCGCACTACTCAGAGGATGAGATTGATATCGTTATGAGCCAATATGCTTTATCCTCCCGTGGCTACATTGTTGCGGTTGGACGTTTTGTTGAAGAGAAAGGTTTCCATGATCTGATTGAGGCGTATTCCCGCTCAAATCTAACACTGCCTTTTAGTTTTAATCGGCGATGCTGATCATGACAGTGTTTATAGTCAGTCGCTTAAGCAGAAAGCGCGCCAAACACCTGGCGTAATCATGACGGGTTTGTTAACTGGAGCTGCACTACAAATCGTCTTTTCACAAGCACGTTTATTCGTGATGCCGTCTTATCATGAAGGGCTGCCTATTGCATTACTCGAAGCGCTGTCATACTCGTTACCCGTCATTGTGAGTGATATTGCACCCAATAAAGAAATAGGGTTAGCGCAAGAGTGCTACTTTCAGGTCAAAAATATTGAAGTTTTGACTCATGCTTTAATGACGCGAAGTGATTTGAAACCACAGGACTACAGCATGTTTTTGAATCGTTATGATTGGTATAAAATAGCCACTCAAACCTCTGATGTGTATCACCTAGCATTGGGAATCTCGTGTGAAAAATAACCCATCCTCAGGTCAAAAGTTGCCGACAAAAGTAGAGCGGTAGCGCAGTTTTACCATGCTCTTCACCCAGAGACGGAACAGTCACTCACCGATGCTCAAAAAGTGGCGATTGAACAAGCCGTCGACGCTACGGGACTGGTAGCAAAACACCGCATTGATATTCGTAAAACCTTTCCTTGGTTCGGGAAGCGATATTATTTTGTTTTGTTGAGTGGTTTAGACAGACGAGCGTCGAGCCGTCATGGCGAATCAAGAATTTGGATGTACTTGATCGTTAGTCTGATCACGTTGCTGAGTGTGGGCTGCATTGCGCTGGCACTTCTGGCTTTGTATCTATTAAAGTCAGCAATGGGTATCGATTTATTTGACAACTTCTCCTTAGGTATTTGGGATTGGTTTCAAAGCTTGTAATTAAAGGCTTGATCAATGAGATTCAATCATCGTTTGCTTCACTGTTTGGGCGCTATGGTTCTAGCTCTCGGAATGTATTCACCTAGTTATGCAAATATCAAGACGATCAATCTAGAGCAGGAAGACGGTATCATTGTTAATCCGGGAGTCGGTATTGAATCGTTTCAAGGTGATTGGGGACAACCATTAACACTTGCACAATACCCTGAAACGGGAGTCGGTTATTATCGCTTTTATTGGAATGAACTGGAACCTGAAGAAGGGCAATATAACTTCGCACTCATCGATAAGTTAATAAAACAAAACAATGCGGCAGTGCCACAAAGAAGGTTATCGCTGCGCTTTATGGCGCTTGACGGACCGAGTTCCGGGTCAAAAATTCCAGATTGGCTTATTGCTAAAGGGATTGGTGGACAATGGGTAGGAAATGATAAAACCTTTGTGCCAGATCTTGAGGATCTTATTTACCGAGAGTACGTGACTAAATTGCTGGCGGCTTTCGGCCAACGCTATGATGGCAATCCCAACCTTGCTCATATAGATATAGGTATGGTCGGTGCATGGGTGAATGGCACTATAGTAACTTTCCTGAATTGATGCCCTTGCAGCAGCAATATTCGACGGAAATATTAAATAGCTATGTCGACTTGTTCTTCAAGACGTTTCCCAAGACACACAAGCTTATGTTGATCAATGGTGGACCATCGTTTACTTATGCGGTACGAAAAAGGGGCGGGTTGGCGAGCGGATTGCTTGGGGGATTGGCACAACTTTTCTAATAGTTGGAGTCATATGGCTCAAGATTATCCATCGAGGATAGCCGCTACAAAATCCGCTTTTCCTGGCTTTTCTCAGCTCTGGCAGCATGCACCAGTGAGTTTTGAAATTTGCGGTGATATGCAAGGCTGGCTGCAAAAGCAGCACTATACAAGAGCGCAGGTGCAGGCTACTTTTGATTGGGCGCTGGAACAACATGTCAGTAGTATTAATCTCAAATCCAAACCTATTCCTTCGCAATATCGAGATATTGTCGATAGTGCTCTTAAAAAAATCGGCTTCAGATTTCGTGTTAAGACCTTAAGTTATACCAGCGACGTGGCGGCAGGTGATTCGGTGACGCTTGAATTCTCTTTTATTAATGAGGGGGTTGCACCGAGTTATGAAGATTACTTTGTTTCTGCACGCTTGGTAGATCGTTTATCAGGTCAGGTGGTATCACTTGTCAGTTCGAAACAGACTACGCGTCGTTGGACTCCCGGTATCCACACATTAAGCCTCAAACTTTCAACACCGAAGACTTCTATGCCAAGTAGCTACATTATCGAGTTCGCGCTTATCAGTAATAACGGTAGAACCAAACTCGCATTAGCAAATAAAGGGCGGCAGAACAGCGGTTGGTACCGACTAGAACAGGCGATCGTGCATGTGGGTTCAGTGAAGGCTATAGAAGACTGAACCATATTGGACTTGTTTATTTTAATCAAAACCTTTAATCGTGCTGATTATTACTTTTGTATGATCTCGTGAATGGCACGTGGTAGGTTAAAAATCAACCAAATTGAATTTAGTTTCCCGTTCAAGGGCGGGAGAAATAAATTATTCGGCCATGTAAGGACGATGTGACAGCACTTCCGACTCCTTTTTTGAACCGTACTTATTATAGTGCTTTGAACATATACTAGGGATAGATATGAAATCAAGCTCTTATTTTTGCGTAACGCTATTGATATTTATCAGTACCTTAGCAGGGTGCAAATTCCAAGAAACGAATAACCGTCCACTTACCCCCACTGAAAGTAGAAATAAGCTCCTTGCTTTAATTCAACAAGGGCAACCGAGAAAATTGAAAACTACGATACCTCCATTATTACGGATATGTCTTATCTGTTTTATAACGCAAAAGGAAACTATGACCTGTCCAAATGGGATACTTCGAGTGTCACCAATATGGAGGGGATGTTTAAGAATGCGACCAAGTTTAATTCCCCGCTGACCTTTGACACGTCAAATGTCACCAACATGAGCTTTATGTTCTTTGGTGCGACGTCATTCAATCAAACCTTAGAACTACTTAATATATCCCAGGTAATCAACGCCAGAGGGATGTTGGCCAATGCAAAGTCTTTTAATCGTGATATGTCCACAATGTCATTTAGCCCGACGACAGATGATAGCGCCATGGTTGCTGGTACCGCTATTACCAATGTTAATTGGCTTCCCAACACCCGAAATAGACTGTTATACGAAGCTATTATCAGCGGTGATGATAGTAGTATTGAAAACTATGCTGATAGCGCATCATTAACATTAGGCAGTTACTTATTCGCAAGCTACAACACAAAACCATCACTATTGCATTCAAAAACTGTCTTGCCGACTTCATTTAATGTCAACATCAATAGTTGGGATGTCAGCAACTTTACTGACATGAGCTTTATGTTTGCTCACGCGGAGGCGTTTGATCAAGATCTCTCCAGTTGGGATACTACAAATGTCGTTGATATGAGCTTCATGTTTTATCAAGCCGAGCGCTTTGACCAAGCGGTGACGTTCACAATGGCAAACGTAGGCAATGCACGAGCTATGTTTGCAGGAGCCAGAAACTTTAATCAAGATCTATCGGGTTTAGTGTTAGAGGATAAGGTGGATGACAGCGCCATCGTCAGCGGTACGGCGATAACAGAGTCAGCGTATTTACCTAATACTCGAAACAAAGCACTGTATAGCGCGATATTGAATAACGACGCCGATACGATTGCACATTACGATACATCCAAGCTGTCATTAGGAAGTTACCTATTTGCTAATCAGGGCTCATTTAATGCTGATGTCTCGGGCTGGAATGTAAGTCATTTCGACTATATGGATAGCATGTTTCTTTATGCCGATACTTTCGACAAGACATTGGAGGTTGGAATACTAGCAATGTTACTGATATGAGCAGTATGTTTGAACGTGCCGCTGCTTT
>ASHK01000602.1 GCA_000695745.1 Vibrio madracius
CTGTCTTTCTTATAGCGTTTCAACTCTTTTTCGCTTTCTTCATCACGGTCAACATAGACGAATCCATAACGCTTTGCGTAGCCGTTTAACCAACTGAACAGGTCTTGATATGACCAAGTGCAGTAACCAATAACTTCACAGCCGTCGTCAATGGCATCGCCAATCGCTTCTACGTGCGCTTTGAGAAATTCAATGCGGTAATCATCATGGACTTTGCCATCTTCCGTTAACGTGTCATAAGCTCCAAGGCCGTTCTCGCTGATAAGGATAGGAAGGTTATAGCGTGAGGTAATGCGACGAAGTGCCACTCGCAGTCCTTCAGGGTCAATAGCCCAGTTCCAATCCGTCATTTTTAAATGTTCGTTATCGGCACGTACGTAGTATTTGTCTGTTGGGATAGCTGCTACATCAGAGACGACAGAGACTTGAGCGGCGTTCCCCGTTTGTGCGGTCTCGGCTTTATTCTCTGGTGCGACAAAAGTAGCAGATTGATAGTAGTTGAGTCCCATGAAGTCACAGATGCCGGCTTTAAGTAGCTCTTTGTCTCCTTCTTGGAAGTCAATATGGATACCAAGGCGTTCAAGAAGTCTTAGACCAATCTTTGGATAGGTGCCTTTTGCGTAAACATCCATCCAAAGCAAATCTTGAATTTCTTGGGCATTTTCAGCAGCGATGACATCTTCCGGAGACGCGGTTTTCGAATAGGTAGGGCTATAAGCGAAACTGGCACCGATCTGTCCAGGTAAGCCCATTTCCTTAAATCGTTTTACAGCACTGGCATTGGCAAGACTGGCAATATGGTTAGCATTAATAAAACGCTGATAATCGGACACCTTTGGTGGATGGATTTTCTGCACATAACCAAGGCTCGTAAAGATGTTTTGTTCGTTCATACAAACCCAATACGGCACTTTTTGACCGTACTCGGTAAATAGAACTTCACAATACTTGGTAAAGTCAGCCAGAATTTTACGACTTTCCCAGCCTTGGTATTCCTCCTGAAGTGCTTGGGGAAGATCCCAATGGTAGATCGTTAGGATTGGTGTGATGCCACACTCGATCAGTTTGTTAATGACGTTGTGATAGAACTCGATACCTTTTGGATTGATAGTTCGTCCGTCAGGCATGATTCGAGTCCAAGCAACAGAAAAGCGATAGCTTTTAGCCCCATTTCACGCATCAACTCAATATCTTCTTCATACTTGTGGTAGAAGTCGATCGCGACTTCGCCGGTCGTATTTTTAAACGTGTTACCAGGCACGCGAGAGTAGACATCCCAAATGGAATCACCTTTACCATCTAAGTTAGCTGCTCCTTCAATCTGATAAGCCGCAGACGCGCTACCCCATAAGAAATTCTCTTGAAATGCCATGATTACTCCAATTTGAAATGCTCAAAAAAACCAATTTGTTGAAAGTGATAGTATTAAAACCATATGGTTTTACAATTATGATTGATTGTAAATGTGACTTTGATCGTTATATGGGGTGTTTTCATCTGAAATTTTTTCTAATTAAATAGGGTTTTGTGTCGGAGCTTGTGTCTTGCGAGAGAAGGAAGTACTCTTGAGAGCTTGAGTGAAAGCAGGCGGTTTGCTTGAAGTAAATTGGAAAGCACAGGTTTTATAAATGGTTAAATATCAAGGCATTTATAGCGAAATTAAGACGCGAATTCTTTCTGGAGAGTACTCGTCTGAGGAAAAACTCCCAGATGGCAGATCTTTGGCTGCGGAGTTTGAATGCAGTGAAATAACCATTAAGAAAGCCATGGACTTCTTAGTAAAAGAAGGACTGGTGGTACGTAAACGCGGAGCTGGTTCCTTCGTCAAGCAGAAGCCAGATGCGGTTTCAGATTCTCATCTACTCGGAACCAAGAAACGCGCGCAAGACAAAGGTAAACTGGTTCAAACGCGAGTAATGAAATTCCGTTTAGTACACGCGGATGAAGCCATCGCAGGCAAGTTGAAGTGTAAGCTTGGTGACCCGGTTTACGATATTACTCGTGTCAGGGTGTTAGATGGAGTGCCATCAATTGTTGAATACATCTATTTGTCAGCTAAAGTCGTGCCGAACCTAGCTATTGAGCAAGTCAAAGATACTATCTATGGGTATATTTCTGACGAACTGAAGCTCACGATCCACAGTGCTAACCTACGTATTACGATTGCGAACGCAAACGCGGTAGAGGCCGAATATCTTGGGGTTGTGCTT
>ASHK01000603.1 GCA_000695745.1 Vibrio madracius
TCAACATATCAGTATGCAGGTACTCCCGAATTGATTGCTTTAGTAGAAGCTGCCGCGAAAGATCGGGGAATGCAAGTTGCTTTGCACCTAGATCATCATACTTCTTTTGAAGACATAGAGTACAAAGTGAAGGCAGGTATACGTTCAGTTATGGTTGATGGCTCTCACGCACCATTCGATGAAAATATCGAAATAACTCGCAAAGTTGTTGAGCTTTGTCATCGGTATGGTGCATCTGTTGAAGCGGAACTGGGCCAATTAGTTGGACAAGAGGATGACCTTATCATTGACTCTGTGGACGAGCCCTACACTGACCCTTCACAAGCCGTTGAGTTTGCGAGCCAAACTGGCATTGACTCTTTAGCTATCGCTATTGGCACCGCCCATGGTCTGTATAAAGAAACGCCGAAGTTAGATTTTGAACGGCTTAAAGCTATCGCTAACAGAGTATCGATTCCTTTAGTGTTGCATGGTGCTTCGGGTGTGCCTTCCGATGATGTCTCACGCTGTGTCTCTATGGGAATCTGTAAAGTGAATGTGGCTACAGAACTGAAAATTGCTTACGCCAACAGCCTGAAAGCCGTATTTCAAGATAATCCTGCGGTCAATGATCCGAGGATCTACAACGTAGAGGCTAAAAAGGCCATGGCGCGAGTTATTCGTCAAAAAATTGATATCTGTGGAAGCGCTGGCCGAATCTAAGGAGAGAAAAATGCTAAAGAATATTAACCCTATTGTTGAGCCTGAGCTTCTTTTCACCCTGGCTAAGATGGGGCATGGAGATGAGATCGTCTTTTCAGACATACACTTCCCCGCTATTCCTGTGGCGACTACGTTTTACAAGCTAGAGGGTGTGAAGTTTCTGAGTTGATTGAGGCCATCATTCCATTAATCGAGCTCGATCAATATGTGCCGGATAACGTTGTGATGATGGCTACCGTTGGTGATGATGTTCATCCACCAGGGTTAATTGAGGAATACGCTTCAAAACTTCCGAATAATACCGAGATCTCATTTATAGATAGATTTGCTTTTTACGAGAGAGCGAAATCTGCAAAGTGTATTGTAGTAACCGGAACTACTCGAAAGTACGGTAATGTTATTTTGAAGAAGGGTGTCACCCCGAACTTTTAAGTCTTAATACTATTCATAGGTAGATAATGATGGTTCTCTACCTCTAATGCCTTAAGAACGTCGATATTGAGCTCACCGTGAGCATGGAGAACAAAGCAATGACAGTCGCATATTCATATAAGCCAACCGTGGATACAGATAGTATACCTACAAAAACACTGTATACGGGTCAGAAAATGCCAGCGGTAGGACTGGGAACTTTTGGCTCTGACCGTTTTGGTCCTGAAGAAGTGTCGCAAGCCGTTTATGGTGCTATTAAGGCGGGTTACCGGTTTTTAGATTGTGCTTCGATATATGGAAATGAAAATCAAATCGGTGATGTACTAAAACGCGCGATGAATGATTTTGGTATCAAACGTGAAGCGTTTTTCATAAATTCGAAAGTTTGGAATGACCAACACGATGATGTCATCAATGCCTGTAAAAAAACGTTGAAAGATCTGCAAGTTGACTATCTTGACCTTTACATGGTTCATTGGCCGTTTCCTAATTTTCATCCTATTGGTTGTGATGGAGATTCGCGAAGCTCGGATGCTAAGCCGTATATTCATGAAGCCTTCATGCGGACATGGCGTCAGATGGAACAATTAGTAGAAATGGGCCTTGTCAAAGCAATAGGAACATCAAACATGACAGTACCAAAAATGGCACTGTTACTAAGAGATGCCAAAATAAAACCAGCCGTTAATGAGATGGAATGTCATCCACTTTTTCAACAGCAAGAGCTCTACAATTTCATGGTCAGTAATAATGTTGTCCCTGTTGGCTTCTGTCCGATTGGCTCACCAACAAGACCTGAACGTGATAAAACGGCCGAAGATCTGGTGGATATTGAACATCCAGTTATTGTTGCCGCGGCTCAGCGCTTGGGAGTCCATCCTGCGCTTGTCTGCATCAAGTGGGCAGTTCAGCGTGGTCATGTCCCCATTCCTTTCTCCGTGGTGGAAGAGCAGTATATATCCAATCTTAAATGCGTAACTGAAGATCCGTTAACAAATGAAGAGTTGGAAGCTATCTCGCATATTGATGCTAATAACCGTTTGATTAAAGGTCAGGTATTTTTATGGGAAGGCGCTGAGAGTTGGGAGCAACTGTGGGATTTAGACGGTAATATCTCGGCATAATTTGTATTTTAGTATCATTTACATTGCGGAACCTTTCAAATACCATTGTTCTGTTTTGCAATGTGAACCGCCACATTGTTTCGAAGTTGTAGAGTGAGGAAGGCATGAACCCGTTAAATCGTAGAGAAAAAATACTCGAACTCCTTAAAAAGGACGGTCAGGTTGCCGTTAAAGAGTTATCCGTACTCTTTAATACCTCTGAAGTTACGCTTCGATCCGATCTGAAATTTTTGGAAAATCAGGGAAAATTAAAACGTTTCTTTGGCGGAGCTCAATCGATTGAATCTCTTCCTCTTACTCAACAAGAGCATGAGGATGAAGTTCAAATCGATAACCGATACCACTTAAATTCCGACTCAAAAGAGAGAATCGCCAATGTTGCTGCAGGGTTAGTGAGAAAAGGCGATTCAATCATCATTGATAGCGGAAGCACCACTCACCTTGTAGCGAAATGTCTTGCTAAAGAAGGTGGTTATACCGTTATCACTAACAATTTAGCAGCCTCCGCTGAACTGCTGGAAGCACCAGACACGACGCTTGTTATCGTAGGGGGGACATATCGAAGCAAGACAAAATCTCTGCATGGATATCAAGCAGAGCAGTGCTTGAATGGTGTTCAAGCGGACATTCTTTTTGTTGGTGCAGATGGTATTGATCCTGAAAAGGGTATTACAACGTTTAACGAAGGCTTTGCCATCACGAGCGTGATGGCGTCTTGTGTGCAAAAAGTCATCGCAGTAGTGGATTCCGCTAAATTGGGGCGTATTGGTTTCAATAAGGTATTAGATGCCTCGCAAATTGATACTTTAGTTACTGATAGTGGAATTCCAGCAGAAACAAAAAGACAGTTTGAGAACATAGGGTTAGAAGTTATCGTTGTCGATTAACGATTGTTGTTTTTGAAAAGGCCAGCA
>ASHK01000604.1 GCA_000695745.1 Vibrio madracius
GGGGAGTTTCGCGCCACATGGCATAAAAGGCGTCAACATAGCTGTTGTGCGACGCTGTCTTTCATTTTGGATAGTTCTCGTCGCCATAATTCCCGGAATGGCACAGCCAGTACCGATGATCATAGGAATGATCGATTTTCCTGATAGACCTACTTTTTTGAAGAAACGGTCCATAATAATCGCGACACGCGCCATGTAACCACTGTCTTCAAGCAAAGCCAACAAGAAAAACAGAACCATAATCAGAGGTAGGAAACCGACCACTGCACCGACACCACCAATAATACCGTCTAGCAGCAATGCACTAAGTAATGGTGAGACATCGTCTCCCATCGCGTTTTGTACCATACCGTAGAAGCTGTCGATCCAACCACCTAACATATCCGCAAAAAGTGGGCCTACATGAGTTTGCGATATTGAGAAAACTCCCCACATAATTAATGCGAATATAGGTAGGCCAAACCACTTATGCGCTAACACTTTGTCCACTTGGTCATGTAAGGTGGTAGTAGAGCTGCTAACTTTACGTGTTTCGACCTTGGCGACCAATTGCTTTACAAATGCAAAGCGTTTGGTATCAAGAACTTGAATCGATTCTGCACTGGTCGCTTGTGCATAATCTTGAGTAAATGGCGCAAGCTGCTTCTGGTCTCTAACATCCAATGATTGTTGTACCAAGGCTTTCAGTGCATCACTAGACTTATCTAATGCAACCGTTTCCAAAACAGGGCAACCTAATTGCTCACTCAGTTGGGCGACATCGATTTTTGCCTCTCGGCTCGTGTTAAGGTCACTTTTGTTTAGAGCGACAACTACAGGAACGCCTAACTCAAGTAATTGGGTTGTGAAAAATAAGCTGCGATTAAGATTGGTCGCATCTACAACGTTGACAATAACGTCTGGGCTTCACTTTGACGTAATCACGCGTGATAGATTCTTCTTAATGTGAAAGGTGACATCGAATAAGCACCAGGCAAATCGATAATCGTAATATCCGTGTCATTTGCTAAAAGCCCTTTCTTTAATTGAGCTTCTTTTTTTACAACAGTAACACCTGACCAGTTACCTACTTTTTCTAATCGTCCGGTTAGCGCATTAAACAGTGATGTTTTACCGCTATTTGGATTCCCTGCTAATGTAATTTTCAATGCGATCTCTCCATGTATGCACAAGACTCTATAAGCGAAGACGTATAGCTCGTCTTTAAACCATATCGAATCACAATCGCGTCCAATGCATGTGGGTTACGAAGTATTAATATAAAGTAATTGCTTTTGCCAAATCAGCATCAATACTGTAGCGAGCGTCTTTTACAGAAATGACGTAGGTATCAGATAAAACCGAAATAATAGTGACCGATTCCCCTTCATAACACCCAAGAGTACGCAAAAAACTGGCAATCTCTTGCTGTTCTTCTGACACACTCTTTATTCTATGCTCAATGTTGAGTGCTGAACCAAACAGGTATTACTGTTACTTTGGGAAGCTTTGCTTTTTCTTCTGAAGCCAAACATGATTAAACTTTCCTTGGTGGTGTTATTCCTTTATCGGAGAGTCATGGGTTCACTCTTTCCAATAACAGATTCCACTACGACGATGAGACTTAATTATCATGCAAAATGATAATAATTGGCATTTAGTTTATTTTTACTTTGAATGGCACTTTTTTATTTGAGCAAGATCAATCAAAGGTTATATAGTCGCCAGTTGTGCGCGGTTAAATATCGGATATGAGGCTTGGCTCAGATTAAAATCAAAAATACAAAAAATCTGCTGGTAATTTATAAAGCTTAGGTAAAGTTTGGGAAGTATTGCCTAGTCTTTCTTAAAGGAGTTTTATTACCGCAGTATTTTGCCTACCTATCTAACTTTAAATAGAAAATCACCTGTTATTGACTATCAACGTCCTCAACGTCGTACCGAAAAATTGAACTCTTCTTTACTCATCCATTGCGACAATTCTTATCGAATAAGAAAATCACTCTCCTGTTATGTGCTAATTATATCGAGCAACGTTAATCACCATGTTGCACAACAAAACCATCGACTTCTTTTTCTTAGCGGTTGGCATTTCCTTTAACAACCCCTCGGGACACCACAAAAAGAACAAAACACATTATACTTTATAAAACAATTAGTTATAACCAACCTATCTTCCTAAAAA
>ASHK01000605.1 GCA_000695745.1 Vibrio madracius
TATTAAAGAGCCTATCAGTTTCACTAGTGTTAGTAACGATAGCTGGTTAACCACTAAAGTTAAGTCTGCATTACTTACTGATGAGCGTCTAAACGGTGTCAAAGTAAAGGTTATCACTGAAGATAAAGAAGTGTTCTTGCTCGGTTATGTCTCTAAAGAACACGCGGACGTCGCCACTGAAATCGCTCGCAACGTCTCGGGAGTAAAACAGGTTATTCGTGCTTTCCAATTTAGTGAACAGCAAGACAAACTCAATACCGACGCTCCGGTTGAGGAAACCAAACAACCCGAAGCTCCGGTTAAAAATGCTGAACCTGAAGAAGAAATGAGACCAATTATTGAAGAGCCAGCACCTTTTCATGAAATAGAAGGTTAATGCCCTCTGAAACGTAAAAAGCGAGCTTAACGCTCGCTTTTTTAATGTCAGTGTTGCTGGCTATAACCTTACGGCTTTAGTGCTCGCTCACCACGAGCAATACCCACAATACCACTTCGCGCCACTTCCACCACGTCGGTCACTTCAGATAAAGCGGAAACGAACGCATCCAACTTCTCAGAAGTACCAGCAAGCTTGCACCGTATATTGAGACGCCGTTACATCGACAATCTGACCTCGGAAGATATCCGCAGTGCGTTTTACTTCAGCGCGCGCGAAACCACTGGCTTTTACTTTCACCATCATCAGCTCACGCTCAATATGATCAAACTCCGTGACTTCTTGAACCTTCAAAACATCAATCAGTTTGTGAAGCTGTTTTTGAATCTGCTCAAGCTCCATCTCATCCGACTCAGTGGTGATATTGAGACGAGATAGAGTTTCATCATCCGTTGGCGACACGTTGAGTGACTCGATGTTATAACCACGCTGAGAGAACAAACCTACCACTCGAGAAAGTGCACCCGGCTGGTTTTCCATTAGTAGTGAAATGATATGTCTCATATTATGTTCTCTCCGTTTTGCTTAGCCACATCTTATCCATGCCTTCCCCTTTAATTTGCATTGGGTAAACATGCTCTGTTTCGTCAACATTGATGTCGACAAACACTAAGCGATCTTTCATTTCTAGCGCTTTCTTTAAACCAGATTCAAGCTCGCTTGGGTTGGAGATTCGAATCCCAACATGGCCGTACGCTTCGGCAATCGCAGCAAAATCTGGAACAGAGTCCATATATGAGTTGGAGTGACGACCCTGATAAATCATGTCTTGCCACTGTTTCACCATTCCTAAGAAACGGTTATTAAGGTTAATGATCTTAACGGGCACATCGTATTGCATCGCCGTTGACAGCTCTTGAATATTCATTTGAATACTGCCATCGCCAGTGACACACACCACTTCCTCGTCTGGATGGGCAAATTTCACGCCCATGGCAGCAGGGAAACCAAAGCCCATCGTCCCTAGACCACCAGAGTTTATCCAACGGCGAGGCTTGTTGAATGGGTAGTAAAGTGCAGCAAACATTTGGTGCTGACCAACATCCGATGCAACATACGCATCACCGCCCGTCAGTTTATGCAGCACTTCGATAACTTGTTGTGGCTTGATGCGCTCTTCAGAGGTTTCATAACCTAAACAGTTACGCGCTCGCCACCCAGCGATGTCATCCCACCAAGCATTAAGTGCGGCTTCATCATTCGTTCCGCCTTGCTCCACTAACAATCTCAGCATGGTCTCAAGCACCACGTCTGCAGAGCCTACAATCGGCAGATCTGCACGAACGTTTTTAGAAATCGATGATGGGTCGATATCGATGTGAACGACTTTGGCATCAGGACAATATTTGTCGAGGTTATTGGTAGTGCGGTCATCAAAACGGACACCCACACCAAAAATAAGGTCAGCATTGTGCATCGCTAAGTTTGCTTCGTAAGTACCATGCATACCAAGCATGCCAAGCGAGTTTTTATGAGTGCCAGGGAATGCCCCTAGCCCCATTAGCGTGCTAACAACCGGTAGGTTAAGCGTTTCTGCAAGCTTAACAATATGCTGATCAGCTTCTGACATCACTGCACCACCACCAACATACAGAACCGGTTTCTTCGCTTCTAGGATCGCTTTAAGTGCTTTTTTGATTTGTCCTTTATGGCCCGTCATTGTCGGGTTGTAAGAACGCATTTTGATCGTTTCCGGATACTCGTAAGGAAACTTAATTTGCGGATTCATCACATCTTTGGGAACATCAACAACCACTGGACCTGGACGACCCGTAGAGGCGATATAGAACGCTTTCTTTAATGTTTCAGGTACATCTTCAGCCCGTTGCACTAAGAAGCTGTGTTTCACCACCGGGCGAGAGACGCCCACCATGTCACACTCTTGAAACGCGTCATTACCAATCAGGTTGTTTGGTACGTTGCCAGAGATAACAACCATAGGGATTGAATCCATGTACGCGGTTGCAATACCGGTTATGGTATTCGTCGCACCTGGGCCAGAACACACTAACACCACACCCGGTTTACCGGTTGCACGTGCGTAGCCATCTGCCATATGAGTCGCAGCTTGTTCGTGACGAACGAGGACATGTTGAATACTTTCACGCTTTTCATGCAGCGCATCGTAGATATCAAGAACGGAACCACCTGGGTAGCCAAAGATTTGTTGAACACCTTCGTCAATCAAAGATTGTACGATCATCTCTGCACCAGATAGCATTTCTGGGGTTGAATCTGCCATATTGTCTCCTTACCAGTGATCGCAGCAATTTGGTTATTGCTGAGCTGGCATTACATAGTTAGGTCTTATTCGTAGCCTAAATCGAAATCACTCACTTTCGGCTATGTCACGCCTAGCTTGTCATAACAAGCCATTCGTTTACGCAACAACTGTAACTCTTTATTAGCACAAGATCTAACCCTATCAAGCTCCCAAAAAACACACTCGTCTTAAATTTTCTCATCTCACGAATATTTGTCACAGACTAAAGAGAATAACCAAACGATTAACGCAACAAGGAAAGGAAATTTAGTGTGAAATTCTTTTACGCAATAACTAAAGACCCATCAACGGCTTAGCTATGAATATCCACCGAGCCTAAAAAAGCCTCCACATGGAGGCTTTTTTAGGCTTTTAAGCTGCTTTAACGGCAACTTTTGGATTTTTTGGAACGCCAGCGCTTAAACATAGACGGTTTAGATTGCTGCTGTTCTCGTTTCCCTAACATCAATAAACACGGCGTTAAGACTAAGGTCAGTACCGTGGCAAACGCTAAGCCACCAGCAATTGCTGTCGCCAATTGTGACCACCACTGGGTACTAGGAGCACCAAACTCTATTTTTTGGTTAATGATGTCGATATTCATCTCCAACACCATGGGCATTAGACCCAATATCGTTGTCACTGTGGTCAAGAGTACCGGGCGTAAGCGTTGTACTCCGGTTCGCAATATCGCATCTCGTTTATCCAAACCACGTTTTAGCAACTGGTTGTATGTATCAATCAAGACGATGTTATTGTTTACCACTATCCCAGCCAGAGCAATCACCCCAATTCCTGACATCACAATGCCAAATGGTCGCTGGAAAATAAGTAACCCTGCAAATACCCCCACCGTTGAGAAGATGACCGCACTCAAAATAAGGAAAGCTTGATAAAAGCTATTAAATTGAGTGATCAGAATCAATGCCATCACCGCCAATGCGACCAAAAATGCACTTTGTAGGAATTCAGAAGAGTTCTTCTGTTCCTCGTTTTGACCACGAATTCTAAAGTCGATACCAGCAGGAAGATCGAGACGGCTCAACTGCTGCTGAAATTGAGGAAGCTCCACCGCAAGGTTATACCTTCTGCCATATCGGCTTTAACACTAATTATTCGAATGCCATCTAAACGGTTGATCGTATCTTGTTTTGGTTGAGGCGTGATCTCTGCAAAATTGGTCATCGGCACTAACCCTGCTGGTGTCTTGATACGAAGTTCATCAAATCGGCCAATATCACGCTTCTCACTTGGGAAGCGAACCAAAATATCTACCTCTTCTGTCGAGTCATCTGGCAAATAGTCGCCTATTTTTAATCCGTTAGTGACAAATTGCACCGTATTACCCACCAAAGTGGCATCGGCAGCAAACCGTGAAGCGTCATCTCGACTGATATCAATTTGCCAATCAATACCCGGTTTATTTGAGGTATCACTGATATTCGTCAGCTTCGAATTCCCATCAGCCCAGCGACGTATCATTTTAGCGGCTTCATCAAGCTTTTCCGGGAAACGCGCTGATAGTTCAATCTCTAGATCATGCTCTACAGGAGGCCCTGCATCTGGGAATTTGTATTCAATCTCAACACCGGCAAATTGATTCGTTGTCTGTTTAAGCTCCTCAATGATGACATTCACTCGACGACGATCTTGCCAGTCAATAGGGGTAATTTGTATCGTGCCGATTTCATCTTTACCACCAGTTTTAGTGTAAACACTCTCGAATTCTTTGTGGTTCAACATGACCTGTTCAACCACCCGCATCACTTCATCTTTCTCATTGATCGACAAGTCACCATGAGAACGCACTTTGACATTAAAATAAGGAGGATCCACTTCAGGGAAGAATTCTGCACCTAAGCCAGCTTTGTTGTAGGCAAAACCGACTCCCACTGCCATTAAAATCGCGAGAAGCAGAATTTTCAGTGGGTGACCAAGAGCAATATCCAAAGTATGGTAATAGAGCTTAGTGATGCCAGTTGCTTGGTCAAACTGACCATTTTGCAGTGCGACCATCTGCTGCTGTCGCTTCTCTGACACATATTGTGGTTTGCCTATCAAGCCTCCAATTACAGGGACAAACAGCAGCGCCATCACGAGTGACGCTGTCAAGGTGGCGATAAGGGTCAGAGGCAAGAACTTCATAAACTCACCCGTGGTATCTGGCCAGAAGAGCAGAGGGGCAAAAGCGGCTAAGGTGGTTGCTGTTGAGGCTGTGATTGGCCAAGCCATGCGCCTTGCCGCATCACGATAAGCTTGTTTGCGTGGGGTACCTTCTTGCATTCGGCGATCCGCAAATTCGGTCACAACAATGGCACCGTCAACCAGCATCCCCACCGCCATTATCAACGAGAACAGCACGATGATATTCACGGTCAAACCAAACACCGACAGTACCAATAAACCTGTCAAAAATGAGCCTGGAATCGATACCCCAACTAGCAAGGCGGTACGAAAGCCTAGTATGGCTATGATGACAATCACCACCAGAATAATCGCAGAAAGAATATTATTCTGAAGGTCATTGAGCATGA
>ASHK01000606.1 GCA_000695745.1 Vibrio madracius
AATCAGTGTATCTGGACTTAATCCCGACCTCTAATTTACAAGGAACGTATTATGAAAGGTCTACTATATTTGAGCCTAGCCTTGTTGCTAGGAGGCTGCGCACACTCTTTGGATATACCTGACACCTCGGCCGAGCCTAAGTTAATGCCAAGAGGAGCGACCTACACTGACCTGATCGCCTTACCCAAACCAGCAGGAAAAATTTTAGTCTCCGTCTACGATTTTCGTGATCAAACTGGCCAATATAAGCCACAACCTAACAGTAATTTTTCTACTGCAGTACCTCAAGGTGGCACCTCATTACTGACCACGTCTTTGTTAGATTCACAATGGTTTATTCCACTTGAACGCGAAGGTCTTCAGAATCTACTCACCGAGCGGAAGATAATTAGAGCGGCCCAGAAAAAAGATAAAGTGATCTCCAATCATGGCTCGGATCTCTCTTCTCTTAACTCTGCCAATGTGGTGATAGAAGGCGGTATCGTCGCATACGACTCCAATATACGAACCGGTGGAGCCGGCGCGAAATATCTCGGTATTGGTGCTTCAGGTCAATATCGAACTGACCAAGTAACGGTTAATTTGCGTGCCGTAGATGTACGTAGTGGACAAGTATTGTTGAGTATAACAACCTCAAAAACGATTTCTTCTCATGAAATTGGCTTAGGAGCATTCCGATTTATTGACTACAAAGAGCTGTTAGAAATCGAAAATGGGTTATAGCAACAATGAACCCGTGAATATCGCCATTATGTCGGCGATTGATGCCGCCGTGATTCATTTAATCGTCAAAGGAATGGAAAGAGGTATGTGGTCATCAGGTGACCCTAACGCAATGTCTAATCCTATCATCGCTAAATACTCTCAAGCTGAAACGGAAATTTTATAGCCAACTGAGTAAGCAGCAAACAGGGCTATGCGGAAAACGGAACTTACCCGTAGCCCTGTTTTTTAACCATCATTAACAGCAAAGCCAACCGCGAACATCCAACACGTTAGCCCAGACATAAACAAAGGTAGGTACACTAAAGGGTGATAGCAATAGTGGTACGAGGCACCAATACACGCCACACCTAACAAGTTAAACCCAATAACCCAGAAGCGGCTTGACCTACTCCAACTCAGAAGCATAGGTGCAACCAAAATCAGTGCACTTAAAAAAGCGATATACGTATCTTGTGCCATTAACTTGTCAACTCAACAATCAAACGTTCTAGCTCTTCTAAATTGCTCAATTGATGCAACACGATTTGTTGATTGCCGTTAACCACTATCGTAGGTGTAGCGCGAATCCTATATTCTTTAATTGATTTGTTAAAATCTTCCACTTCATCTTGAATTTGATTACAACGTTGCTCAAAAGATTGAGAATTAACACCGCACATCTCTAGGACATCAACGATATCACTACGGAACTTAGGTGTTTGATCTCGCCGAAAGTGAATTCTATGAATCAATTCTTCAATAAAGGCCTGTTCAGTGCCCTGCCCTTTAGCGACCACAAAGGCCTCTTGAACATCGCGTCCAACAGGTCCCATACCAACCACAATTTCGTTAAAGATTAAATCATGCTTTTGAACAATATCTACTAATGGCCCGTGTACCATCGCGCAAGGACCACAGTAAGGCGAATGAAATAACATGACCTGAGAGTCTATGGTGGGTGGGTGCGGTAACGTAACGTAGTGCTTACCTTTCTCAAACTGACTAGAAAAGACCGCCGTCGAGAAAAGGCTCAAAGCTAGATATAACAGAGTGTTTTTCATGGTGTGCCAAGCTCAGAATAGTGAAATGCGCACACAGTAATGTTTCGTCCAATTCTAGTAAAATCAGACATGGTTAGAGAAGATTTAAATACTATTGAACGAACTCACTAGAGGCGATGTTGTTTTTGACCCACAACAGTGCTTGTAACCGATTCTTTACTTTTATCTTTTTGAAAGCATTATGAAGATGTGCTTTCACGGTATTTTCGCTGACAAACAAGGTATCTGCGATCTCGGTATTAGACGC
>ASHK01000607.1 GCA_000695745.1 Vibrio madracius
GCTCGCCAATAAACCATGACCATGCAGCTTGTTCACTAGCAAACCACGGTTGAACTCGTCTCAAAAGTGCATGGACTTCAACAAGGCGAGTTTGGATGCGAGCTTGTTTTAAGCGGTCGACACGTTTCAAGGACTGGGCCGGCAAATCTACAAACAAAGCGATATGGTCAATCGTTGTATAAAATGCATTGGCCCAGAGTTTGGGATCTTCTATACCTTCACGTTGTAACGTTAGCATGCTTTGCCTCGACATGTATTTGACGCATATTTAAGTCAAATTATATGTCAGAATATCTAATGTGTCATCTTTCAGCTTGGCTGTGTATTTATCCAGTATTTCAGTTAACGATTCTATCGCCATTTTTTGAGCATTAATTAAACACTCTAACTGTTCTAAATAGCGACCAATATGATCCTCTGCCGTTTCGATAGATAAGCATATCTCGAACAGTTTGCTCAACCCAAGAGACCCTGCGGAGCCTTTAAGCTTGTGCGCTAGTGCTTTAATATCCGCTGAGTTATCAAGTTGAGCTGCTTGTTCTAAGTCGTGCAATGTTTGGGTACTCGAACTCACAAACGCCTCGACTATCTTTGTCATTCGCACAATGCCCAGCACTTTGATATCAGCATCAATCACACTAGGATCAATGACATGTGTTTGGCTGACATCACTTTCATCATGAGTAGAAAACACCGGTTGTGGCTTAACCATTTCGTAATCTTTACCTTTCAATTTTGTTTGCACCATCTCTTTGAGTGCTTCTCGATCTACTGGCTTTGGTAGGTAACCATCGAATCCAGCTTCCAAATAGCTTTCAACCTCTTCATTAAATACATGAGCAGATATCGCAATCATAGGAGCATGATGCTTGTGGGACTGTGAAGCCTCAATATCACGAAGCTGATGCATGAGATCAATACCATTGCAATCGGGAAGATTAATATCGACAAGAACAATATCAAAGTCATTGTTGGTAAACAGGTGTTTAGCGTCATGCCCGTTTTCTGCACTAATGACGTGATGGCCCATATTCATTAGGAAGCCTTCCGCCACCATCGCATTTACCGCATTATCTTCGATAAGTAAGACACGCCCGTTTACGGTTTTCGTGATTCCGAGCGGTTGAATTATCTCTCTTTTATCCAAGGTGGATTGTTCTAAAGGAACCACAAACCAAAAACGGCTGCCTTCCCCTAAATAAGAGTCAACATAAATGGCACCATTCATTGCTTTCACTAGCTTTTGGCTAATGGCTAACCCGAGCCCTGTACCACCCGCTGTGGAGTAGCCGTGTTCTGCCTGAGTAAACGCGTCAAACAGATGAAGTTGGTCTTCCGGACTGATACCGACACCCGTATCCGAAACCTCGATCATAACGCAAGTTTCGTCATCAGGATCGAGCGACACATAAATATCCACTTGGCCTGACGGTGTAAATTTAATCGCGTTTCCTACTAAATTGTTGAGTACCTGACTAAGTCGTGTGACGTCTCCACAGTACACATCCGACACTTCACTCTCTATATGAAACTTAAAGTCGAGGCCTTTCTCGAGCGCTTTACCAAGCATTAATTGGTAGCAGTCTTGAATCATACGGTACAGGTCAAACGGCTTATTTCGGATTTCCAGGTGCCCTGCTTCTATTTTCGAATAATCCAATACGTCATTGAGGATGGCTAACAGGTTTTGCCCACTTCGATTAATCACATCTATGAACTTTTTCTGCTGGCTATCTAAATGGGTATCTTCCATCAGTGCCGCCGTACCAAGCACACCATTCATTGGTGTGCGTATTTCATGGCTCATGGTCGCCAAAAATGCCGACTTAGCTCGGCTCGCCTGTTCTGCCGCATTTCTTGCCTTGGCATGATTAAGCACTTCTTGGTTTAAGCGTTCGTTACTCTTTTGTAGCTGTAACGTTCGTTCCGTTACGATTTCTTCAAGATGTTCCTTATGCTCTTGCAATGCGCGTTTGGCCTCTGCTTCCGCTTCCGCGACCACTTTCAGAGCCTGAGCAGTATTTCGCGCAGTGATAATGGCTTGCCCCATATGAGCGAGTTCATCATTACCTTTCACTTTGACATCAACCTTTAATTGGCCTTTCGCAATGGACAGCAGTGCTGAAGAGTATTCGCCTAAACGCTTAACGACC
>ASHK01000608.1 GCA_000695745.1 Vibrio madracius
GGTGGTATTGGAATTTGGCACTATCAGAAAAGCCAATCCTTTGCCTTAGCGGTTATCAACCATTCTCTCAAAAAGCAGACTATGTCCTTTATTTAATTATTGTTATGGTGTTTTATATGGTTTGTTAAATCATTGGTGATGTAGAGGACGAGCCAGTCAATGGAAATGATACAGGAGTTACGGAAAGACTCTAACCCAAGCGTCGTAGCCAAATTCCGTCGAGCATTAACCTTAATGCGGCAACAACGCTGGATGAAGTTACGAGGTATAGAGCTGCGTTTGATTCTCGCCCTCTCCATGCTCGCGTTCACTACGTTAATCTTATCTGTGGTGACTACCTATACGTTTAATGACCTTAACCAACGACTTATCGTCTTGAAAGAGAACAAGATCCCGGCACTAGAACAGGCCGCGTTGCTCAATGATAAGGTTCGCCGAATTATTACCACATCCTCTCAGCTCAGTGAGGCAGAGTCGAATATAGAGCGAAAGCAGGCGATGCTGAAAATAGAGCGAACTATCGATGAAATGGATCAGATCATGATCCAATTTCCCGATTACCACTCGTATTACAAACAAATGATTGTTCAGGTGAGTAATAGCTTGAGCTTACTACATCAAAGCGAAAACGAATCACAGCAACTCAACCTAGAGCTGCGAGATTTGCTGGAAGGCTTCTACCCATTATTGAAACAAGCCACTCAATCACTCGATCAGCTGTCAACAGCCGCCAAAGCGCAAATTCAATACCCACAAATGAAGTCGCTGCTTTATTACCAGCTTGGGTTAGTGGAAAAACTGTATAGCGATGCTAGCTTTAACGAGCTCGATTACACCACCTATCGAATCGAAGCAAATTGGTCAAGAGTGGTGGACATTATGGCAACAAAGTGGCGTGAAGTTGCAATTCCCTGACATCGACCAAAAACTCGCCATTATCTACGATTTGTCTTCTAGCTCAAGCCACCTTTATACCCTTAAAAATAAGGCGTTGGACCATAGGTATCAAGAACAGTATTTTTTGCAAAACAGTCGTGACCATTTGAATCAGCTAACGGTACAAATTGAATCCAACACCAATAAGGTTAACCGTAATATCGACAACTCGATTGCAGTCGTTCAGCAATCGTTACTTTCAAACCAACAGTTATCATTCGTCCTGTCGCTATTTAGTGTGTTAGCGGCGGTAGGAATTTCATGGTTTTATGTGCGTAAGAACATTCTAGAGCGGCTTACGCAGCTCAAGCACAACATGTTTGCTATCTCGACCGGCATTTGGATACCGAAGTCGCAATTCGTGGTAATGACGAAGTGACGCAAATGGCGAAATACCTCAAGGTGTTTCAGTTGACAGCCAAAGTGGTGAAACAGACTAATCGGCGCTTAGAAGCTGAGGTGGCGGAACGGACGGCGGCAGAAGAAAAACTGCGTATTACCCAAAATGAGTTGATTCAAGCTGGGAAGCTGGCGGCGTTAGGGCAGCTCAGTGTCGGGATTACTCATGAAATCAATCAACCACTAACGGCGGTGAATAGTCATGTTCGTAGTGCACAACGTTGGCTTGAAAAAGAACGTCCCGATAAAGCCATGACCAATCTTCAAAAAATCGAAGTGCTATTGGAGAAAGTAGCAGCCATTACCAGACACCTTAAAGCATTTGCTGGGAAAAGTGACGGTAAGCTTGAATGTGTGTCTTTAAATAAGGTGGTTGAAGATGCTCTTGAACTGTTTGATAACCGAAGGGAGGGAGTCTCGATTGTTTTTGAACATCAGACCGACTGCTTAGTTCGAGCTAACCCTATTCGATTAGAACAAGTTTTGGTGAATTTGATCAGCAATGCTTTGGATGCGGTGGAAGCGAGCATTGCGCCGCAATTAATGGTGTCAATATGGAGTCGTGGCAACACGGTTTCTGTGTCCGTTCAAGACAACGGTAAAGGTATACCTGCCGAGGAACTGCCATATCTTTTTGATCCATTTTATTCCACCAAGCGTTCGGGAAAAGGGCTTGGACTTGGACTTTCTATTGCATACAACATTATTCAAGATTTTGGAGGACG
>ASHK01000609.1 GCA_000695745.1 Vibrio madracius
GGCAATGGCGAAGATGGATTTTGCGAAAATGGGTGCCGATCGTGCTGAGATCTTGAAAACATGGTCGAAAAA
This sequence comes from Vibrio madracius, assembly GCA_000695745.1. Taxonomy (GTDB): domain Bacteria; phylum Pseudomonadota; class Gammaproteobacteria; order Enterobacterales; family Vibrionaceae; genus Vibrio; species Vibrio madracius. The sequence goes on from ASHK01000609.1 coordinate 73, forward strand.
GTTTGATGGAAAATCAGAGCCTAAATCCTAATTTTCAAGAAATAAAATAACTGGGAATGAGTAGATTATAAGCTATTGAGGGAGATCGTTATTGATCTTCCTCTTGTCATTTCTGCTATCTAGTCACACCAGAAAAGCCAATCACTAAACTGCAATCAACCTGCTACAAAACTGTCATTCCAATGAAATAAATCAGATTTAAATTTGGTATATACCATTTGGAGAGTAAACGATGTCAGTATCCAAACCTTATCTAGAAATCAACAATGTAGTGAAGCAATTTGGTCAGTTCACGGCATTAAAGCACATTTCCTTGTCCATTAACAAAGGCGAGTTTGTCTGTTTCCTCGGCCCTTCTGGTTGCGGTAAAACGACGCTGCTTCGGGCGATAGCGGGTTTGGATCTTCCAACCTCAGGAGCAATCCATCAAGCGGATGAGGCCATTACGTTTTTACCACCGGAAAAGCGTGATTTTGGCATTGTGTTCCAGTCATACGCGTTATTTCCAAATCTGACGGTCCAAGAGAACATTGCTATTGGTCTTAAGAACCAAGGAATGTCGACCCAAGAGGCGCTTGAAAAAGTAGAGCACTGGTTAGAAATGATCGGCTTGCCAACCTCGGGCAAAAATTTCCTAATCAGCTATCGGGCGGCCAGCAACAGCGTGTGGCGTTGGCTCGTGCATTGGCATTGTCTCCGGGTCTGCTGCTTTTGGATGAGCCACTTTCTGCTTTGGATGCGAAAGTGCGTACTCACCTTCGAGATGAGATCTGTCAGATGCAACGCAAACTCGGTATCACCACCATCATGGTGACTCATGATCAGGAAGAGGCGCTATCCATGGCTGATCGCATTGTGGTGATGAACCATGGTGTGATTGAGCAAGTTGGAACGCCACAAGAGGTGTATGAGCAACCTGCGACTCGATTTGTCGCTGATTTTGTTGGCAGTATGAATTTTATCGAAGCATCGGTGCCGTCTGCTAACACCATGCGCGTGGCTGAGTCTATGTTGCGTTTGCCTACGTTAGACAATATGACTCTAAATCATGGTGATATCTTTGATCTAGCTGTACGGCCGGAGAGTCTGCACTTTGTCGAGCACGCTTCGAACGCTATTCCTGTCAGAGTGTTATCCAAGGAATTTCAAGGATCTTACTATCGTGTCGAAGTGGCCATGCAACATGCGCCAATGGCCAACGCTCTGTATGTGGACGTACCCGTGAAACGGGCGAATGAACTTAATTTGCGCCGTAATGATATTCGCTATATTGCGTTTTCTGAAACTGGTTTGCTGGGCTATCCATCGCTAAGTGCAACGTTAGAGTCGGCGGCTTAAGGGACAGACATGCAAGCATCTTCAACCTTGACGACAGGCGGGTCTATGAAACAACGAATTGCACAGTTGGCAACGCAAAAAGCGAGCTCAACAATGAGCAAAGACAATATTGTCTTGTTTGGTCTTCTGACGTTCCTTTTTGTGGCGATGACACTGTTTATTTTGATGCCTCTTTGGGCCATGATGAAAAAGAGTGTCCAAAACAGCGAGGGTGAGTTTGTTGGTCTACAAAACTTTGCCACCTATTTTGCTACCGACAGTTTATGGTATTCACTAAGCAATACCTTCGCCCTTGGTTTGATTGTGACTGTTGTCGTGGGCTTTTTGGCGTTTGGGTATGCGTTCGCATTAACGCGTTCTTGTATGCCCTTTAAAGGCGTGTTTCAATTGATGGGCACAGCTCCAATACTAGCGCCTTCTCTGCTGCCTGCAATCAGTTTGATTTTTCTGTTTGGTAATCAGGGCGTCGCAAAAGAGTTGCTGCATGGGCATTCAGTCTATGGCTTAGTCGGTATTTCTCTAGGTTTGATATTTTGGACATTCCCTCACGCCTGATGATTCTCACCACCTCTTTACGCACCTCAGATGCTAGGCTTTACGAAGCGGCTAGAGCTCTTAAAACCTCTCCGTTCAAGACCTTCTTTATGGTGACACTGCCTGCGGCTAAGTACGGTTTGATCAGTACGCTCATCGTCGTTTTACGCTGGTGGTGTGTGACTTTGGTGTGCCTAAGGTCATTGGTGGCAGTTACAACGTGCTGGCTACGGATATATTTAAGCAAGTGGTGGGACAGCAAAACTTCTCCATGGGGGCGGTCACCAGTATCTTACTTCTGCTTCCTGCGGTATTGGCCTTTGCGGTTGATCGCTGGGTACAAAAAAAGCAAAAGAGCATGTTGGACAGTCGTTCTGTGCCTTATCAACCATCCCCTAATAAACTGCGAGACTCGGTGTGCTTCGTCTATTGCCTGATTATTTCCCTCGCGGTTCTTGCGGTACTTGGTATGGCGGTTTATGGCTCGCTGGTGACGTTTTGGCCTTGGAACAAGGCGCTGACGCTAAATAACTATAACTTTGCTGAGATGAGTACCTATGGGTGGAGTCCGTACTTTAATTCACTGAAACTGGCGACGTGGACGGCGATTATTGGTTCTGTGGTTATCTTTGTCGGTGCTTATTGTATTGAAAAAGGTCGTGCCTTCGTGCCCGTTCGTCAAGCGTTGCAAATGATGAGTGTGATTCCCATGGCGGTACCTGGACTCGTACTCGGCTTGGGATATATCTTCTATTTTAACGATGCCAACAATCCGTTGGGTGTGATGTACGGTACGATGGCGTTTCTGGTGGTTAACACCATTGTCCATTATTACACGGTTGGACACATGACAGCTTTGACGGCTCTGAAGCAGTTACCAACAGAGATTGAAGCCACCGCAGCCTCGGTTAAACTCCCACAATATAAGCTGTTTTTCAAAGTTTCGCTGCCTTGCTGTTTACCAGCGGTATTAGATATAGCGATATATTTATTTATCAATGCTTTAACAACCACATCGGCAGTAGTATTCTTGTATTCAACCAACACCATTCCTGCATCAGTAGCGGTGCTGAATATGGACGATGCCGGGCAGACGGGCAGTGCTGCGGCAATGGCTGTGATGATCATGCTATCGGCAGCGGTGGCAAAACTGACCCATATGTTTGTTGGAAAGCTGTTTGAAGGTCGAACTCAAGCGTGGCGCAAGCGCTAATAACAATGATTGAATTAAGGATGCGGTGTGCAATACGTAAAAATTAAAGACGCTATCGTTGAGCAAATAGACTCAGGAATGCTCACACCAAGACAAAAACTGCCAGCAGAAAGAAAGTTAGCAGAGTCTTTTGACACGACTCGTGTAACGCTGCGTGAAGCGTTGTCACTACTGGAGTCGGAAGGTCGTATTTATCGTGAAGATAGACGTGGCTGGTTTATCTCGCCAGAGCCTTTGCGCTATGACCCCMCGCAAACATTAAATTTTACTAATATGGCTATCAGTCAAAATAGGCAGCCAAAAACCAAACTGTTGTCAGCTAAGGCGATGCTAGCCACAAAGCAGGCGAGCGAGCTGTTACATTTACCGCCGTTTTCTGATGTTTATCGAGTGGACCGGGTACGCTATTTGGAAGAACGTCCAGTGGTGTACGTGACAAACTTTATTCGCACGGAACCATTTGCCAACTTGTTAGATTTCGACATGGCAAACTCCTCTTTGACGGATATCTATCGTGACGAGTATGGTGTCACCTACAGTAAGGTGAAATACCGAGTTAGCACGACTTCGCTTCTTGGCGACATCGCGCAAGCATTACGTGCAACGTCTGGCACTCCGGCGATGATGGTTGAGCGCATCAATTACAATCAACATGGCGAATTGATTGACTGTGATATTGAATACTGGCGACACGATGCCATCAATATCGAATCTATTGCCCAGCTCGATTGATAGCAAGTAACTCATCCCTCTTGATTTCTCGATAGGGGTGACTTTTATGTTTGTTGGTACCCACTTTGACTCTCTATGCGGCTGTTCTCGTTATTTTTTCTGCACTGCTCCACGCGGGATGGAATATTCTTGGAAAATCGAATACTGGCTCTGGCTATTCGTTTACTTTAGGCGCGTCCATTGCTCCGCTTATCTTACTGTTCCCCTATTTAGTCTGGTGTATTTCGGTGCTTGGCTTTAACAGCCTTGACGGTTACTTTTGGCTTTTGGTCACGCTAAGTGGGATCGCCAGGCCATCTATCTGATTGGCTTAATTAAGGCTTATGATATGGGTGACATTGGGGTGATTTACCCTATCGCGCGCGCCTTACCTGTATTGATGGTTGGAATTGGAACGGTATTTATAGGGCAATCTCTGTCTATTAACGCATGGATTGGCTTTGTGGTATTAACACTGGGCTGTTTGTTAATTCCCATGCGCCACTTCAAAGACTTAAGACTTGGCTCCTATCTAAATTTAGGTGTGCTCTGGTCGTGTATTGCTGCGATCGGTACCACGATCTACTCCATCATCGACAAACAAGCACTGACATGGCTACAGCTTGAAACTAG
>ASHK01000610.1 GCA_000695745.1 Vibrio madracius
ATTAACAAAGTTGACGGTATCGATGCTGACGCAGCCAGTGCTGAATTCTGGCAGTTAGGTGTCGAAGATATGTACCATATTGCAGCTGCGCATGGTCGTGGTGTGACTGCTCTTATTGAGCGCGCACTTAACCCGTTTGCAGAAAGCTTTGTTGAACAAGGTGAAATTGAAGATCTGACTGAGTTTGAAGACGAAGAAGAAGAAAAACTCGATTACACCGAAGAAGAAGCTGAAGAAGAGTTCAAGCGACTACAAGATCAACCAATTAAGCTAGCTATTATTGGTCGTCCTAATGTAGGTAAATCAACGCTGACTAACCGCATTTTAGGTGAAGAGCGCGTGGTGGTTTATGACATGCCAGGTACGACTCGTGATTCTATCTATATCCCAATGCAGCGTGATGAACGTGAATATGTACTGATTGATACGGCGGGTGTACGTCGTCGTCGTAGTATTAATGAAACGGTAGAAAAATTCTCGGTAGTAAAGACGCTAAAGGCTGTGGAAGATGCAAACGTCGTATTACTCGTTATCGATGCGCGTGAAAACATCTCTGACCAAGATTTAAGTTTACTTGGTTTCGCACTAAATTCGGGTCGTTCTATCGTGATCGCAGTGAATAAGTGGGATGGGTTAGACAACGATGTGAAAGAGCACGTCAAGAAAGAGCTAGATCGTCGTCTGGGCTTTGTCGACTTTGCGCGAATCCACTTTATTTCTGCATTACACGGTACTGGAGTAGGCCACTTATTTGAATCTGTACAAGAGGCATACAAATCAGCGACGACTCGTGTTGGTACGTCGGTATTGACACGTATCATGAAAATGGCGACAGAAGATCACCAACCGCCAATGGTGCGTGGACGCCGTGTTAAACTGAAATATGCGCATGCTGGTGGCTACAACCCACCGATCGTTGTAGTACATGGTAACCTAGTTAATGAGTTACCTGATTCATATAAACGTTATTTGATGAACTACTACCGTCGTTCATTGGAAATTATGGGTACACCTATTCGGATTAACTTCCAAAGTAGTGACAACCCATTTGAAGGCAAGTCGAACAAGATGACGCTTTCTCAAGAGCGTAAACGTAAACGCTTAATGACGATGATGAAAGGTCGTCCAAAAAATAAAGTAAACTATATTGCGCCCGCTGGATACAGTGGGCGTTTTTTATTGCAAAGGAATAACCATATCGTGTTCACCGCAACTAAAGTTCATTTCTGTCATCAAACGTGGCAATTGGATAGTTCGATTCAATTCGTCGACCAACATACTGATTACATGGATATTGTCGTAGAAAATACGCCATTTCATCCAGTGAGCCATATATGGCCAGATCATCCGGCTGATAGAGGCTACTTGATAGCAGCAAACAAGAGAATCGAAGTGATGGATTGCCTTGTTGGTGCGATTGAGCTTGAGACACAAACTCTATACGTTGGCAGTGCTATTCCCGTAAAGCGAGATAGTGATGGTTGGGTATTCGTTGTTGTCCATCGAGTAACGAAAAACGCCGAGCTTTCTGTCGGTCAAACAATTTCTTTAGAAGTGGATAAAGCCTACCAAGAGAGTTTGAGTAGAGGTCATAGCGCGGGACACATTGCATCTTTGGCGTTAAACAAAGTGTTGGCGGCCTCTTACTGGAGAAAAGAAGCCGATCGCAAAGATGGTTTGGTCACTATGATTTTAATAGCTATGCTCAGGAACAGAGCTTAGTATCGCCAAATAACTGCTTTGACCGATATCGTTTAGGAAAAACATTGAAGAAGCGGGGGTTGAACACCACAGAAGTGGTCAGTGACCTACAACGAATTGAAGAGCTGAGCAATCAGCAACTCTTAGACTGGCTCCAGTCGCCTTCTGAAGTTGATATGCAACTAGAAGGTCCGTATTTGACGAGCTCTAGGTACTGGCACTGTACTTTGGATGGTGTTGATGTTGTTATGCCTTGTGGAGGCACGCATGTAAACCATATGAATGAGTTTTCCGAACTCAAAATCGAGTTAAAAGCGATAGATTCGTCTTATATCGAAATGCATACCCGTGTAAGTCTCTAATTCAACAAATGATCGTTTTACTTTATTCTGATTTGATTGTTTTTTGAGTTTGTTTTTGGTGTTATATGCTGTTTCAAATCCAAATGCAGAATATGTAACTTATGCTTTCGGTATGTGGTTATATAAATGTTCTTTTTAGAGCAGATCGCTGATCAGATGAGATTAAGGAGAAGATCAGGGGAGGATCTATCGCGAAGCATCATAGTTGCCCGTACTATTGAAAATACGACTAAATATTAAACTGGTCAATAGATCATCTATCCGTACGTTGTGTTATTATACATCAAACACGCATACTCAATAATAATGACAATGCTGCGGACTTATGACGAAAGATTTGCTGATAGATGCCCATAAGGGTATGAATTTACTCTTGAAAGAGCTTGCTCTAGGGTTGCCAAAAACCCAACTAGGGAAGCGAATAATCAAGTTAACTGAGCGCCTTTTTAAGGATAAAAGGGCCTCTATACTGACGTTAAATCAAGACACACATCGATTGTACAGTACCTCTGCTCCAAATTTACCTGACTTTTATAATGAGGCTATTGACGGGATCGAGATAGGAGAAGGCGTAGGATCATGTGGGGCCGCTGCGTATCTTAAATGCACATTCATCGTACCGGACGTTACGCAGCATGAAAATTGGCAGCCTTTTGCTGACCTAGCAAAACGTGCCGAGATCAGAGCATGCTGGTCGGTGCCGGTCATCTCTACTCAGGAGCATGTATTAGGAACATTCGCACTCTATAGTGCTATGCCCTCAGAGCCTCATGCCATTGAACTCGAAATTCTAGAATCTATCGCTGCTGTCTATTCTGTTGCTTTAGAAAAGTATGCACTAGAAGATAAGCTTAACTATCAAGCTAAGTTTGATTCGTTAACTCATTGCTTAAATCGCAGAGCCCTATTAGAGAGAGTCGAACAAAGTCATTGCTTTCAAGGTAACTTTCTTGGGTGCTTTTTATTGATATCGATAAGTTCAAGCAGGTGAACGATGTCTATGGACATCAATTTGGTGACAAAGTCTTGGTTGCCGTGGCTCAGAAATTACAATTATTACTCCCGGAACAAGCAGTATTAGGCCGATACGGTGGCGATGAGTTTCTCGCTTTTAGCTGCTTTCCAAGCCAGGAAGACGCTAGATCATTCTACGAGACACTGCAATCAGAGTTGAATAAGCCCGTCACTTTAGAGGACACCAATATTGGTGTGAGTGTTGGCTTTGCGACCAAAGAGTGCTGTTCTGATATCACCATAGACCAATTGATTCGCTCTGCAGATACAGAGATGTATAAAGTAAAACGCAAAGCCAAACTGGAGAGTTTATTCTTATCTCGCTGTTAACGGTTTCTATCATTGTTCTTGAGCAACGGATGTCTAGAATCTGCAAAAGGTTCGGGATAGAATGCCAATATTAACATCTACTAATGTTTGGGTGAGATATGAATTTTTCAGACAATGAGTGTCCAGATTGCAACACGGCCTTGGATTGGGATGGGGAGTACTTTTGTAAACAGTGTACAAAGCACTTTAGTAAAGTAGGCTATTGTCCAGACTGTCAAAGTGAAATGGAAAAGCTTCAAGCGTGTGGGGCCGCGAATTACTTCTGTAACTCATGCAATGAGTTGAAATCCAAATCACGCGCTCGGTTTGAATTTAAACCCACGAGCGCTTAGTTAGTTTTGATCTCAGTGACAGTAGAATGAATCTTACCGTGTTCAACCTGAGTCGTTATTGTCGTGCCCAGTTGAATCGAATCCGCGTGAGTAATGACATTACCACTTTCATCTTGAGTAATGGAGTAACCGCGTTTTAGCGTAGCGAGAGGGCTGACGGTATCTAGCTTTCCTACACTCAAGGCAAACTTGTGTTTGGTTGTTGCTAGCTGCCGTTGCATGGCCTGCTCCAATCGGTTTTCCAACTGGTTAAGACGATGTGATTGCTGTGCAAGGCGAGTAACCGGAGACTGTAAAGTTAACCTGTGAAGCTTGTTAGTTAATCTAAGCGTCTCTTGAGATAGTCGTTGCTTTATCGCCGAATTGAGCCGATATTCAAATTCGTCCAATCGCTGACTTTGACGTTGTAGATGATGCTTCGGATGTTGATTACTTAGATCCTGCATCAAGGCTGATAAACGCTGTTTCTGTTCCGATAGATAAATTCGAATCACATTCCGTAAGCGCTGTTCTCTGGTGACCAAAGATTCATGCTTATGAGATGTATCATTACTGATTAACTCGGCGGCCGCACTTGGTGTAGGCGCACGCATGTCCGCTACGTAGTCAGCAATAGTGACATCTATCTCATGACCGACGGCGCTAATAATAGGTATTTGGCTTGCAGCGATGGTTCTTGCAACAATTTCATGGTTAAAACACCATAAATCTTCGAGAGAGCCACCACCACGTCCGACGATTAACACATCACATTCGTTACGGCTATTCGCTCGGCCGATGGCTTGAGCAATTTCAATAGCAGCATTATCACCTTGAACTGTCGTTGGATAAATCACAACGGGTAGAGAAGGATCCCGTCTTTTCAACACATCCAAAATGTCAAACAACGCGGCTCCTGTTTTGGATGTAATGATACCAACGCGTTTAGGGTGACTAGGAAGAGGCTTCTTTAACGATTGGGCAAACAGACCCTCAGCAGCAAGTGACATTTTCAACTGTTCAAACTCTTGCTGAAGTCGACCATCCCCCTCAGGTTGCATCGATTCGATGATGAGTTGATAGTCGCCTCGAGCTCATAAAGAGAGAGTCTTGCTTTAACTAAGACTTGATTGCCATTGGTTGGCTTGAACGTGACGCGACGATTGTTACCTCGAAACATAGCGCATTTAACTTGAGCGCGAGCGTCTTTAAGAGTGAGGTACCAGTGGCCAGAGACAGGAGCAGAAAAGTTAGAAATTTCACCAACTAACCACACAATCCCCATTTCGTTTTCTAATAATAAACGAACTTCAGAGTTCAGGCGTGACACCGTGTAAATGTTTTGATTATTAGAGCTAGAACTAGAGCTTGATCGCGAGGATAGGGGCACAGCTAATCCCAAAGACGTGAGTATGGAAATTAGCGGCAATATAATACATATCAAGGGGGCAAATGCAAATAAAAAATATAAAAATGTGTAGCCAAGCGATTTCGTCGGGCGTATAATCCCACCGCAATATCTAATCCAAATGACCTTATTATGCGAAACGATAAGGGCGGATTATTCTTTAAACTCCTCTATTGTGAGATATTGCAAATGCTAAGAATTGCCAAAGAAGCGCTGACGTTCGATGATGTACTACTCGTTCCAGCTCACTCCACCGTTCTCCCAAACACAGCCGATCTTCGCACTCGGTTGACGAAGAATATCACTCTGAATATTCCAATGATCTCTGCGTCTATGGACACAGTGACGGAAGCGCGTCTTGCGATCGCGCTAGCCCAAGAAGGTGGCATTGGCTTTATCCACAAGAACATGTCTATTGAGCAGCAAGCTGAACAAGTTCGTTTAGTTAAAATCTTTGAAGCCGGCGTGGTGACTAACCCAGTGACGGTAAGTCCTGAGGCCACTATCGCAGATGTGGTTGCATTGACTGACAAACACGGCTTTGCAGGTTTCCCTGTTGTCGCTGAAAACAACGAGCTTGTTGGGATCATCACTGGTCGTGATGTTCGCTTTGTTACTGACTTATCTAAGAAAGTAGAAGCAGTA
>ASHK01000611.1 GCA_000695745.1 Vibrio madracius
TTCAGTTTTCCTATTGAGGTGGTAACTAATAAAGATGTTCATCGTCATGATGATAAAGATCAGTACCAGCGCCGGAATGACGCCGTAAATCGACCAACCTAAACTAATAAAGTAGTAGGTCGCGATAGTCGCGACACCCATGATTGTGATGAACTTTTTAGGGGCTAGACTTTCGGCAAAGCGACGACTTTGTCCTGCAAAGAGTATCTTAAAAATACTTACGCCAGCGCCGATGAATCCAATGTAGATAATAGGAATGTCGATAGCACGATAGTATTGACTATTCATGGTGAGAAACATGCGTGATGTATGCTCGAAAAGACTGTAGTAGAGCAAAATGAACAACACATAAGGGTCGACATCACCCACTTACCAGTACTGAGCGTTAATTTTAAACTTGCCACCGTTGTAGCTAATTTATCGCCACCTTTTGGCATTGGCTTTTTGTCTTCTTGCATGCTGATAGCCGCGTAAATGGCAACCATGGCTACGATCAAAGTGGCGTAAACCGGAAGACGCATAATGTCCTGAGTGCTCTCTGGTGCTGTCCATCCAAGCAGTTGTACACAGACCCCATGACATCGACATCATACATAGCGGCCCCAATGAGCGTAACGAAGATACCCACTGCAGAGGCTACTCGAATTTGAATCTGCAATACATGAGGCCAAGCCTCTTCCTTACCTTGCTCCTTCAAGGTGTCGTATGCCAGCGCTTCGTCGGCACCGCTAGCGAGGGCCATGGCTAAGCCACTTAATATCCGGTTAACCAGAAATACCGCAAATACCAAACTCGGATTACCCGTCGGGACAAAGGCTATCATAGCGATTTCAACGAACATGATAATCGAAGATAACACCACAAGTTTTTTGCGACCTAAGGTATCGGCAAAGGCGCCTGACGGCACTTCCGCAATAACGATGGTGGCAGCCCAAATCACATTAAGCATCGCAAACTGCGACAGCGTTAACCCGTAATCCAAATAGAGCAGGGTGAAAACCGGGTAGTAAAAACGAGCAAAATAGCTACATCGAAACATTAAGAAGTAGCGAACATTGCGAACTTGGAGGATTTCCTTAAGCGTCATGACTTTTCATTTATTAGATTTATATAAGGTTATGTATAACCCTTTTTTGGCGAGATGATAAGTTTTCATCCGAAAAATCATAGGTTTGTTGTAAGGTAACTTAACGTTGTAGATTAAAAATAACGCATGCACGATGGTTTTTTCATCAAAAAGGTCGTGTCTCTGTGTTCACATTGGCAACAGCAAAATAAAAACACCAGTAATTCGATGTTCTAGCTATGCAGCATCTATGCTGTATATATGAGCRAGGCAATCAATGAGTTAACTATGGACCCATTATTCCAAGGAGTGTTAGGCGCTTCGTTGTCGCAGTCATTGAGTAGAAAACAACATATTGTTGTAGCAGGTATTTTAGGTCTGCTGGCCGGAATGTCTCCTGATTTAGATGTTCTTATTCGCTCTAATGACGATCCTTTATTGTTTCTAGAATTTCATCGCCAATTCACGCATTCGTTATTTTTCATTCCGATTGGCAGTGTAATTTGTGCAGCAGTGCTCCATCCTTTGATAGCTAAAAGGCGAGGTCTTTCCTTTAAACAGAGTTGGCTCTACTGCTCATTAGGCTATGGTACGCACGCTCTTTTAGACTCTTGTACGAGTTATGGTACTCAATTGCTGTGGCCGTTGACTAACGAGCGTTTTGCGTGGAATACGGTTTCGGTTATTGACTCTATCTATACCTTGCCTCTACTAATATTGGTTGCTTTAGCAACGTTCAAACGTAATGTGTGGTTAGCTCGGCTAGCTTTCTTGTGGGCGTTACTCTACCCAACCATAGGGATGATTCAAAGAGATCGAGCGGAAGCTGCCGGTTGGCAGTTAGCAAACGAAAGACAGCATACTCCGGTTAAATTAGAGGCCAAGCCAAGCTTTGCTAACTTATTACTGTGGAAAGTCGTTTACGAAACCAACGACAGGTATTTTGTCGATGCTGTCAGAGTAGCAAGCAGCGTAAAAACCTATCCCGGAGAATCCGTCGCTAAACTTGATGTGAGTAGAGATTTCCCTTGGCTTGACCCCAACTCACAACAAGCTATCGATATCGAACGTTTCCGCTGGTTTTCTAACGGCTATGTTGCCCAAGATCCTGATGATAAATTGCGAGTCATCGATGTGCGATATTCCATCATCCCCAACCAAGTTAAATCCCTTTGGAGCATCAAGCTTTCTCCCGGCGCAGACGTGAACTCTCACGTGGAATATCATACTCATAGAGACAACACGCCTGAGTCTAGAGAAGTGTTCTTTGATATGTTATTTGACTAAGTGAACTGGTTGCCATGATGGTAGGACTGCGGTCCAACAAAAACGCCCTAATGACGTGAGAGTGCATCAGGGCGATAAAAGAAATGACAGAGTTGTCTCTAACGAGCGCGATAAAGCCTAAGTTATTGGTCTTTATGAGGCGCTAATCCAGTTCCAACCCTAAGGTTTTACTCTTCTCAGTCTCCATCTCAGCCATATTCTTTGTTTGTTTGAACGACTTATCAAACAGCACTTTCTTCTCTTCAGCACTTTCGATTTCATCGGTTACGTCGACTTTCAACACCAAGTTAAGACCAAGTGCAACGAGTGAACCTGTGGTGATTCCTGAGCCAAGAATCACTCTCAAAGAGTCAGGGAAGTAGGTCAGTGTTTCTGGGCGAATGGTCACCGTCATTCCAGCAGCAACGCCCAGGGCAACGATTAACATATCGCGCTTGGTAAAGTTAAGCCGAGACAAAATGTTGATACCGGATGAGATGATCATTGAGAACATCACAATGCCAGCACCGCCTAACACGCTGCTAGGAATAGTAACAACGAAGCCACCAATTTTAGGTATCAATCCAGCACAGACCATGATAACCCCAGTAAAGGCGACGACATGACGACTGGCTACACCAGTAATTGAGACGATACCGACGTTTTGGCTAAATGAAGAAAATGGTGTGGTACCTACAATGGACGCCAGTGCGCTGCCTACACCGTCACAAAGAATGCCGCTGGATAGTTTTTTACCGGTAAGTTTCGTTTTGGTCGCATCGCTCAGGGCTAAGAAATCCCCGGTAGATTCCATAATTGTCACTAAGTAGGCGATGGACATACCAATAATGCCCGCCACCGTGAACTCAATCCCAAACGGTAGTAAGTCTGGGGTCGCAAAAACGGTCGCTTCTTTCACCGGCGTAAAGTCCACCATGCCTAAGGCCAATGCCACCAGATAGCCCACGG
>ASHK01000612.1 GCA_000695745.1 Vibrio madracius
TGCTGGTCGATAAAGATGCTGATGTGCTGGTTCATTATGACATTTTAGAAGGCACTGAGCTGTTAGCTGATGGACCGAGTTTTGGTATCGGTATTGGTTCGGGTGGCTACAATAGCGGTTATGGAGTAGGGGTAAGGACGCCGACGCGAGTAAAAGAGAAGAAGTTTGGTCAGTTGAGCGTGGAGCTTATTGATGCCAAATCCAACGATGTTGTGTGGCGTTCGGTGTCACAGCGCCAATTGACCGAAACCATGGAACCTGCAGATAGAGATGTGTTTGTGCAAGAGCAGGTACATAAGATGTTTGAAGAATACCCGGCGAAATAGCTTATCTGTGTCTGATGGGCTTACTAGATATGTTATTCCACTAGGTGTGCGCCTACGCAGGCAGGAATCTACCTGAGGCTTGGTACGTGCGTTGAGAAGGCTCTTACCTGCGCAGGCGTGACAGTGTTTTTTGAGAATGATGCTTGATAAAGCTAAAGCCCCCCTTAATACCCACGCTCAAAATCAACCAAATTCTGTAACTGAAACCCATCTCGCCAGCGCAAATAGTTTTCTGCAAAAATCTCGACCACTTGTTCTGGGAAACTGATAGCAGCGATGTGTGGAGTCACGGTGACATTTGGGTTATGCCAGTATGGACATTCTTGGGAGATAGGTTCGTTAATAAAGACGTCTAAGAAAGCATGAACTAGGTGGCCTTTATCCAGTGCACTAAGTAGGGCGTTGCTGTCGACAGTCTGACCTCGGCCAACATTGAAGAACAAAGCATGTCGACAGGCTGAAAACAGCGGTTCGTTGAACAGTCCGTCCGTTGTCGGTGTATTGGGCAGAGTATTGACGATAATCTCCGCGCTCTGCAATGCCTTTTCAGCTTCATTAATGTGGAAAGTTTCAGAAAATGCGCTTTGCCGAGGAGGAATGCCAGTACGATTGATACCGATAGGGATAATGCCCAACCCTTTGACTGTATTCGCCAGATGACTGCCAATTGCACCAGTACCAAAAATCACCATGCGCTTACCAATCAGCGATTGATAGCTGTGTGGTTGCCAATCACGTTTCTGTTGTTGCTGTTTGTAGAGATCGAAATGACGGAAGTAATTGATAGTGTAGCCCAGTACATACTCACTGATCTGCTGACCGAAAATGCCTTTTACATTGGTGAGTTTATAATCTTTACGTAGGGAATGACCAAGTAACGCATCAATCCCAGCATAGGTGGATTGAACCCACTGAAGCTGATCTGCCATATCGAGTTCAGGCGCAAGTTTTGGCGGCGCTGCCAGTACGATGTTGGCTTCACTCAGTGTAGAGACCAGCTCTAAATCAGGTAACTGTTTTGCTTCGATCAGTGCTAGATAGCGGTCGTTGTTGTCCGTCACAAGTGCTAGGCGATGCTTTTGCGTCGTCATTTCTGGCTATTCCCTATCCGTTTGGTTACACTTCCGCAAACTATATTCACTACGGCAGAGCGACCATGTTAAAGAACCCTATTCAGGTACGTATCGAAAAATTTGAGCCTTGGCAGCATATCACTTTTATGACCTGTTTGTGCGAACGTATGTACCCCAACTTCGCGATGTTTTGTGAAAGCACAGAGTTTGCTGAAGCACGCGTGTACCGCAACATCTTAGATGCGGTATGGGAACTCTTAACGGTCAAAACCGCAAAAATCAATTTTGAGAAACAGCTCGAGAAACTAGAAGAGATCATTCCAAACTCTGATGAGTTTGACTTCTATGGTGTCTATCCTGCGATTGATGCTTGTTACGCACTCTCAACCTTGCTTCATGGCCTTTTGGACAGGGATTACCTGTTGGAATCAACGTTGAAGATCAGTCAGCAATCGGTTGTGACGGTAGCGCAATTAGAAGAAGCGCAAACTGGCATCGAAATCACCAACGACAATCAAAAAGAAAACGAAGCAGTGTGTGAAGAGTGGGACGTACAATGGGCAATCTTCCGTCCTTTACGTGACTGTACTGAGCGCGATATTGAACTGATCAAAGATTTGCGAGCAGAGCTTAAAGAGCAAGGCGTGAGCAATATTGGTGTAGAAGTTTAAGTGACATTAAAGGCCCCATATGGGGCCTTTAATTTATAGCGCGGTGTAGCTTATCTTATTGACGAACCATTCCTTTAATCCATCAGGCGTTTTCACTGCGAAGTCATCATCTACTTGTTTCTTCAAGATGGCACGTGCATGGGTGAATCAATCGAAATATAGCCTTTTGCGCCCCCATAAATCTCATCGGGGCCGACAATACGAAAGGCCATGATGTCACCATCATCGTTTTCAATTTCTACCCACGCACCAAAAAAGACCTTTCCTTCTTGTTGAGGTGAGTAATCAACGACGGTCACTTGTTCTAATCTCTTTCTAAGATAACGAACGCGACGGTCGATTTCTCGTAATCGCTTCTTGTTGTACTGATAGTCAGCGTTCTCAGAGCGATCGCCTAACGATGCTGCCCATGTCACTTTCTTCGTCACCTCTGGACGCTCTTCACGCCAGAGAAAATCGAGTTCTTTTTTCAGTTTGTCGAACCCTTCACGGGTAATTAGGTTGGTTTTCATCGCAATATCGTCATAACCGAGTTCTAGCGATTATATTGCCACGAATTCAAAAAAGCTCAATCTAGGCGTAACAATTACCGGGTGAGCCGAAATGGCTCTGCGATGGCGCTGAATCTTTTGATGATGACTGAGCAGAGTTAGGATGCGTCCCTCATCATGAATTTGGTCAAAAAACGGATTGGCGGCTAAAGTATCAACCTGGCACTCATAGACCGTGATGTGACCATGGTGATACTTTTCAGGGATATAGATATCAGAGATAAGCGTTTTAGCATACGGCTTTATGGCAGTGATCAGTAATGTCTTGCCCTCAAATAACTCGCATGTGTAGTTGTGAACAAGTCGATGGAGGTCTTTGTTAACGGCGACATAACTAAGAAGACAGTGTTGCCCATTGCTATCCTTACCATGAACGATATGGCCCACAACGGCATCTCGGTGTTTCGCCAATACCACCGTCATCTCCTGAATTGACATAGCACTGATCAGTTGTTGAAAAGTAGCAAAACGGTAGT
>ASHK01000613.1 GCA_000695745.1 Vibrio madracius
CCCATACTGCTTTTTCAGTTTAGCAAGGTCTTGATTTCGACTGGAGCGTTTAGCCACTCGAATCACCGCATCAATAACGGCGTCGTTATCAGGGGCAACAGCCAATGCTCGTGTGTAATCTATGTACGCACCGTTCAAATCGTTTGATGCTTCATACATTAGACCTGACAAAAATAGCAAATAGCCGTTTTGAATCGCTTTAAGTTTGTTGCCAGCATCAGGATAACGAGACAATACTGAACCTAAGTTGGGAGATAGTCCCTTCTGTTTCATCTCCGCTTCCGCAGAGCGCAAGTCTTTTTCTCTAGCCTCGCGAGCTCGCTGCTGAACTTGGTTTGCGCGTCGCACCTCAACCAGAGCACCTTCCAAATCATTTTTTTGAATGTAATTGAGCCCCAAGTAAAGGTGTAAATAACCCAGTTCGTAATCCGGTGGTACATACGCAGTAATATTGTCATTGACGGCTAACGCCCCGACACTCGTCGCCGTGTCCGTAATAGATATCAGCGCTTTGTCTTGCTGCACTCTCACCGCTTTATCACTCAATTCGAATGCTGACTTACTTTGTGGGTAGGCTTGGTTCAGGAATTCAACTCTTCCACGCTCAAAATTATCAAGGATGTCACCTGCGACGATAGTGTCAGGTGAAGGAAGTGCAGCTTGCGCTTTTTCATATTGACCTGCTTTCACCGCTTGATACACCACCGTATTTTGCTGGGTATAATGACTGAACAGGTTCCCTGCACTTAACCCTGCGCAAGCAGTAAGTGAAGCGTAAGTATGACGATAAAGGCGTGTTTAACGCTACGTATTAACATAGTTTTTTTGAAGAGAATGGGTACCAAAGGTGAGGCTTTGACAGTCTTAAAGACACTAAGTTGCCAAAGCCACTTAAAATTAGCTCATCAATAATGGGCCTAAAGGACGACCACCAACTAGGTGCATGTGAATATGGTACACCTCTTGACCACCATGTGAGTTGCAGTTAACGATCAGGCGATAGCCGTCTTCTGCAATACCTTCATCGTGCGCAATTTTTCTCGCAACAGTGAACATGCGGCCCATCATCGCTTCATCGTCTGCTTCGACTTCGTTAACGGTTGGAATCAGTTTGTTTGGAATGATCAGCACGTGACTCGGAGCACGTGGATTGATGTCGCGAAACGCTGTGACAAGATCATCTTGGTACAACACATCGGCGGGGATTTCTTTACGAATAATTTTGCTAAAAATGGTTTCTTCAGCCATGAAGTTCTCCAATTACCAAACCAATTATACTGACACCAAATCGTCAGCACATACTTACTTTAGAAGTATGCACTAAGGTCTATAGAATCACAATTTAAAGCAAAGCTAACATAGCTCATTGTTTTCGCTCTTGTTCAATTCTCAACCTATTTTCGCAAGAAGTCTTTTTTTGAGACAACAAATCCCTTTAAAACCTATGGTTTTATTACATTTTTGCCGAGTGCGTCATAAAACGTAGCGCTGCAAGTCATATATATTTCAGTTTTTGTTATTTGTAACGATAAAGAGACAAAAGCGCCAAACTTCAATACTGACCTGACGTAAGTGTTAGCGGATAGTGCAAGGTTTAGCGTAAAGCGTCCAGTTAAATTTTGTATGATTTTTGTATAGCTGCAACACTACTAGGGAGAGAAAAATATGCAGGGTTCCGTTATACGGAGGATGTACGCTGGGTTTACACTCATCGTGATTCTTTTTGTTATTACCATCATGATTATGCTAGGTGGCATGAATCAAATTCATCAGTATTTTGGGTCTGTTTCTAACTCCTCCCTCCCCTTGGTCTCACTCTCGAACCAAACCAGCGTTCAGTTATTGTCTGCTGACAAATCTTTCAAAGACTTTCTTACCACCCAAAACGAAGAAAGAATGACCGTGCATCGTGATGAGTTTTCTGCCTCCATGGAACAATTTGGTCATGACTTAGAGAAATTGGACCAGCGCCAGTACGGGCTTCCCAGAATTAGAGAATCGAATTAATCAACTGAGAGAGGTTCAACAGCGCTACCGCTCGGAAGCTCAAGAGGCAATGGATAACTACCAATCCATGTTGGCTGCGCAAGAGCAAGTACAACTCTCTACCCGCCGATTCCAAAAGCTCCATTCTGATCTTTCTGTTGGTATGAAAGAGTACGTGGATGATACCTCAAGCATTTCTGTCAAAGTGATGGCGAAAAGYTATTTTATCAAACTGAAAGATGCCGAGATTATCACCTCAGATGCACTGGCGAGTAATGATACTGCCTTTGTTCAAGATGCCGTCAATAAAAACCGCAAAGCCGTAACTCATCTTAACTACGCCTATCGAGGCTTGGTCACACAAATGCCTGAACTGAAGAAAGCATTCGAAAGTTCTGTTGAGCAATTTACAAAAGATGTCGGCCAAAAAGGCGGTGTTCTCGATCAGCATAATAATTATTTAATAGCACGAGCGGCGCTTTACCAAAATATTGAGAATCTTGCACTCGAAGTCGATGGCGCGATGGCAACCCTCAATGGCTTTACCGAAACAGCGACGGCTAACCTTAACCTGTCACTAGAACAAGCAGGGACGGTTTATGATGAAGGTGTGGTTAAAGCTATTGCGATTGGGTTAGTGGTCATTCTGATAGCCGTCGGTATTGGTTATCACATTGCACAAAGCGTACGCCAACCATTGAAGAGTACGTTAAAAACACTGGAAAGCTTGACTGAAGGTGATATGACACAGCGCATTGAGGTGAAATACAACAACGAGTTTCGCCGCTTAGGTAATCATATTAATACATTGGCAGATAGCCTGCACAACGTCTTAGTCAAATTGAACGACGCGTCGGACAACCTAACTGATACTGCCAGCAACAATCAACGTACCTCGCTAAGTGCACAAAACCAATTAAGTGCACAGCGTGAGCAAACCGCGAATGTCGCAACAGCAATGACCGAAATGTCTCATTCAGTACAGGAAGTGGCAAACAGTGCGCAAAGCTCTTTAGAGAAGGTGCATCAAGTCGAATCAGCCTCTGAGTCTGGTCGTCAAATAATGAGTACCAATATCAGCACCATCAATCAGTTAGAACTTCGTCTAAACGAATCGGTTCAAGCGGTTGGTGAGCTGCAAAAAATGAGTAGCCAAATTGGCAGCATTTTAGATGTCATACGCAACATTGCAGAGCAAACTAACCTACTTGCCTCAATGCCGCTATTGAAGCAGCGCGTGCTGGGGAGCAAGGGCGTGGGTTTGCTGTGGTCGCGGATGAGGTTCGTGTTCTAGCTCAAAAGACCACTGAATCTACCACTGAAATCGAAACCATGATCAGTAACTTACAAACCAGCTCTAAGAGTGCAGGTCAAGTGATCGAGAGCTGTATGAAGGATATGAACTGTCGGTTGAGCAAGCGTCTACCGCGAACGGAGCCATGGAAGAGATACAAGCATTGATCATCGAAATCAGCCAAATGAGTACGCATATTTCTCAGGCTGCTGGTGAGCAAAGTGAAACCACGGTGGATATTGCTAAGAATATCGAAGAAATTAATCATATCGCTGATGAAAGCTATCAAGCCATGTCGCAAATCGCGGCAACGAGTGAAAACTTAACTAGCCTAGCAAACCAACAAAGTGAACTGGTCCATCGCTTCAAACTCTAACTTTCATGTTAGAAACGCGTAAATTCTCCCCCAAGAGCAGGTTTCATTGAGACCTGCTCTTGTTTTTTGTAACCAACGGCATTATATCTGAGGCATGGCTTGCTTCACTTTTCATGACCTTTGATTCTGAAAGCCCAAGTTTTAGTATCAGCGCCCAATGTCATACTCTCATTTTCTTCAGCAAGCCAGTAGTTGAAGGAAGCTATAATGGCCGTTCATGTAGGCATAATTGATCAAGACCCTATTCGTCTGGTAACCCCATTACTGGATGACCGAACCATCAGTCGTCATATTATCTTTATTGGTGACGACTCTCAGTTTGAAATGTATGAGCGTTTAAGCTCAGTATTGGCAGAGCGAGACATTACGTCAGAATTTTACCAAATCCCCAATATCGTCAATACGTCGGTCATCAAACAGTCCATTCTTGGTCTGGCTAAGCAACTCAAAGAAAAGAACCTAGAAGTCAAATTGAATGCCAGTTGCGGTTTGCGCCATCGACTGCTTTCCGTGTATGAAGTCTTCAGAACCTTCCATTGGCCTATCTTTGTTGTCGAGCCCAATAGTGACAAAATGTGCTGGTTGTATCCAGAAGGCGCTACCGACGCTCAAGTCCAAGACCATATTACCATTGGTGACTACCTGACCGATTTTTGGTGTCCCGTGGTGAATTTACTGATTACGATCTACCACCGCAACTCGATAAAAAACTCTATGAACTGGGCGAAAAATGGGCGAGCCATGCATTGGAATTAGGCCCAGGACTCGCCACATTAAACTACCTAGCAACGACATGCCGAAAAGAACAAAGACTGGATGTTGAGCTTTCAGAGAAGCAACAAGGCTATCGCGAACTCAATATGCTCCTAAGTGACTTGGTAGAGTCCGAAATTGCAACTTATGACAATGGCATTTTGACCTTTATTAGTGAAGACGCACGTCGGTTCTCTAACGGTGAATGGTTAGAGAACCTCGTCCACAGCACGGTGAAACAGATTCAGGATGATTTACCAACCATTCAAGATCGTTCGTTAAATGTTCAAGTCTATCGTCAGCTTGGTGAGCGAGAAGTTCGCAACGAGCTTGACGTCGCTTCTGTCGTCAACAACAAACTGCACATTATCGAATGTAAAACTAAGGGTATGCGTGATGAC
>ASHK01000614.1 GCA_000695745.1 Vibrio madracius
CGCGCTGCAATTATTGGTATTGATAGAAGTCAGATGGAAGCCAGCTTGTCAGTAGGGATGACAACGAGCCAAGCCATGCGTCGAATAATTTTGCCACAAGCGACACGCGTCGCTTTGCCATCATTGATGAACTATTTCATTGATATGATCAAATCCACATCATTGGCTTTCACGCTTGGTGTCGCAGAAATTATGGCAAAAGCACAAATGGAAGCGTCATCTAGCTTCCGATTTTTTGAAGCGTTTCTAGCCGTTGCATTGATTTATTGGGGCGTAGTGTTAGTGCTTACTCGCGTACAAATCGTGGCAGAGCAGAAATTGAATAAGGCTTATCAACGATGATTACACTAAAAAATATCCACAAGCGATTCGGTAATACTGAAGTGCTAAAAGGCATCGATATTGATATCAAACAGGTGAAATTATTGTCATAATTGGTTCGAGTGGTACCGGAAAGTCCACTTTATTACGTTGTGTCAATTTCCTCGAACAAGCTGATGAAGGCCACATCACCATCGACGATGTCACGGTCGATTGTCAGCGTCATAGTAAAGCAGAAGTGCTGGCTCTGCGGCGTAAACCGGTTTTGTGTTTCAGAACTACGCACTGTTCGCGCACATGACTGCACGGCAAAATATCGCCGAAGGCTTAATAACAGTTAAGGGCTGGAAAAAAGAACAAGCTCTTGATAAAGCACAACAAATTCTCGATGACATTGGTCTGGGAGATAAAGGGGATCAATACCCTGCTTCCCTTTCTGGTGGTCAGCAGCAGCGCGTCGGTATTGGCCGAGCGATGGCATTACAACCTGAACTGCTGCTTTTCGACGAACCAACTTCAGCACTCGATCCTGAGTGGGTAGGT
>ASHK01000615.1 GCA_000695745.1 Vibrio madracius
GGTATGCTTTTGTCACTGAGTTTGGTGGTATTGTTTGGGCGAARGGTTTGGCTTAAATGTGAATCTTGGCTGAAGGAGCGAGACAGAGCCATGAACAGCAATGGATTTGGCGCTATTTTACGGTTTTTGCTATCTCGCTGTTTTATATCCTGGTCGGATGGCTATTTTGGGAGACAAGTGCACTTCAAGTGTCTCCCATTTTGTAAGCACTAACGTTCGATTTTGATTTGTGGTTTCTGGCTATCAGCCGGAAGAGTTAGAGACCCAATTCTCGTCGCTGACACGCCACAATGTCGGCAGAAATTAAGCATGTCGTTGACGCCGCTTTTCTCCACCGCTAACAGCAATCCTCCAGAGGTTTGAGGATCGCACAAAATGGCTTTGTCAAAATCGCTAATGTCAGCAAGCATATGTTTCACGGAGTCATAGTTTCTATGAGTCCCGCCAGGAATAGTCCCCAATTGAATGTACTCTTCGACCCCGGGTAAAAGAGGAATCGATGGCAAGTCAATGTGGGCGTCTAAATTCGATCCATTACACATTTCAGTAAGGTGGCCGAGTAATCCGAATCCAGTGACGTCAGTGATCGCTTTGACCTGTGAAAATTCAGCAAGTTGTTGACCAATGACGTTGGACTCACACATCCATTTTACTGCTAATCCTTTGTGTTCGGGTTTAAGCAGCTTTTTCTTTTCAGCGCTGGTTAATAGACCGATACCAAGTGGTTTGGTTAGGAACAGATCGCAATCTGCAGTGGCTTTGCAATTTTGTTTGATTTGATCGAGTTTGCCTGTGCCAGTAACCGCTAGTCCAAAAATGGGTTCTGGAGAGTCAATTGAATGGCCGCCAGCGAGTTCGATTCCTGCTGTTTTGCACACCTCTCGCGCACCTTCAATCACTCTACCTGCTATTTCTGGTGCGAGCTTGTCTATAGGCCAGCCGAGGATGGCTAGTGCCATTTATCGGTTTGCCTCCCATCGCATAAATATCGCTGATGGCATTGGTGGCAGCAATGCGTCCGAAGTCAAATGGGTCATCGACGATTGGCATGAAAAAGTCGGTGGTACTGATGATGCATTGCCCATCGCCGATATGATAAACCGCCGCATCATCACGGCTAAGGTTACCAACAATTAACTGGTCACTGCTCGGGGTTGGTGTGTAGGAGGCGAGTATGTTTGTTGAGAACCTTCGGTGACAATTTACAGCCACATCCGGCACCGTGACTGTATTGGGTAAGCGCGACATTTTCCATAGCAGCAACTCCGTATGTAAGTGAATGGTAGGGAGAGAGGCAGCAATGGGGCAATAACCAACGCTGAGGTTGGTTATCAAGGCCCCAGAATAGCTAATCCATCGACTCAACAGCTGAAGGTTGAGTCGGGTTAGCTATAACACTTCTCGTTTAGACCGTATTTTTTGAGTTTTCGATAGAGAGTAGCAATTCCTATGCCTAGTTCTTCCGCCACCAATTTACGGTTTCCTAAACGACCAATGGCTTCTTCAATGCGAACTCGTTCCATGTCTTCTAAGCTCATGCCTGAGTCCTGAATAGGGCTAGGCTTTGGCTCTGGTTGGTGTGYYTCGAAGTGAGGAGGAAGAAGATCCACGTCAATTTGTTCGCCTTCAGGCACAATGTTGATGAGATATTCAACCAAATTACTTAATTCGCGCACGTTCCCCGGCCAGTGGTAACTAGTCAAGCAGCTCATAGCTTGTTCTGACATACCAGGGTAATTGGTCCCTAGTTTCTGAGTATGTATGTCCATAAAGTGATTAACCAATAGCGGCACATCGCCTTCACGCTCGCGCAATGCAGGTAATTGCAACGGAATCACGTTGAGTCGGTAATAAAGGTCTTCTCGGAACTTGTTCGTTGCGATCATTTCGGCGAAATT
>ASHK01000616.1 GCA_000695745.1 Vibrio madracius
ATACGTTAACGTTGCCATCGGACCATAGAAACGAAACTTTGCGTCAAGATCAGTGATTTCCATGCCATAGTTTACGTTGATCTCATAGTAGCTAAACAACGCAGCCAATCCCAGGTCATCAGTGAACTTATACTCAACGCCAAGTCCTAGGTCGAGCAGCAAACCAGAAATATCTTCAATACTCAAAGCGAAGACTTGAGCGTGGCCGAGGAAATGCCATTCGTCTGTGAAACGATAATCCGCGATCAATCCGATATTGGGGAGTGGGGCGGTTAGGTCAGTAAATTCCTCTTCCTTAATCGGAATGATGTCACTCTCGTCGTTAATGCGATAGCCAAGCTCACCACCAAACCCAACGTTGAAATTCATGACATGAAGACCGATAGTTGTCCTCCAGTCCCAGTCTTCCCCATCATAAAACGTATATGAATAACCTAAGCGAACAATGTCGATATTCAGGGTCGAATCGATTCGAGCACCTGCTTGTACTTCGTAATTTGAGTCCGGGATTTTGAAAGATTCAGTCACGTATTCATTGGTTGACGTTCGATGAAGGCTACGCCAATCGAGAAAAATGCCATGGCGATTGTTGAAGTCATAACCAATCAATAAATAGGGCAACACAGCGCGTTCTTTGAGACTAAGATCAGATTCAAAATCTAGATCGTAACCATTACCCGTGTCCGGATTCGTCACTCCAATTGACGTATCGGCTTGGGAGAAAAATGCGCCAGCAGCTACTTTAAAATCACCAGCATATGCCGCTTCAGATGCGATTAAAACGCATACTAGAGCACAGCCTTGATGACGAATATCCATTTCTATCACCTTTTGACAATATGTATATTGTCAATATATCAAAGTGTTAAATAGATGTTTAGTCTGTAATAGTAAGTGGTGAGCTAAGGCAAGAAAAAACAGAAGAATGAAAGGTAGTACCCATAGGGGAAGGTACTACCTTGGTCGTTAGATTAGTTCAATTTATTCCAAGCGGATGTCCAGTGACTGCCAACGCCAGGCTCAAATTGAGTGGCCGTTGGTGCCCATTGAATGCAGTAGCCTGAGTTCGGGAATGGCTTACATTGATAAATGGAACCATCTTTCGCTAGGACTTTAGTACCTTCAGTATACTGTGACAAACCATCTGGGAAGACAAAATCATAATCGCCTGGCGCGTTTTCCTTTACTAGCATAAAGTCTTGCGTCGTTTGGTCGATCAAGTTGCCTTTGTCGTCTCGAACTCGAGTTACTAACATATGGTGACCAGGTTCAGATTTAGACAGCTTCAGGACAACATCCTGGTGTTCGCCATCGGTTAAGCTTAGCTCTTGACTTGCTAAAGAATCTTGCGCGTGGTTATAGACATTCATACTGACGTCTACTTTGCCTGTCGCAGAGAGGTTTAGCGCGAGTTCAACTGGATCTTCACCGATCTTATATTCTGGCTCTAATCCTGTGACATCTACCCCAATTGATGGTGGAGGCGTCACAATGTCATAGCCAATTTCAACACGCTTTAAGCCACTATTGTCAGCCACATACACCGTATTACTACCATAAACTGGCGAGATATTACCGTTACTATCTTGTTGTCCTGCTTTGATATCACTGTGGTCACTATTGACTTGTGTCGCAAGAGCGTGAGACCACTGATTAGCTTGTCCTTGCTGCTCTGAAGCAATAGTAATACTGGTAGAGAGGTTTGGTAACTCGCCATTCGCATCAAAGACGCGGGTGAACACAGAGTCACCAACCTTTAAATCCATTGTTGGGTTAATGGTACCTGCTTGAGACCAACCTGGAATACCTGGATTATCGCCATTAAACTGCAAGTCAATAACATTATAGAAAGCAGCGGCCGTATCACCCACATCCCATACCGCAAGCACGATCTGATAACCCTCGCGCTCAGGAACGTTACACTGATGACTCATCAATTTTGGTGGTTTTTGCATGTTGCCATCAATCACACAAAATGGGTTCAGATCGAATGAATCTCTTGTCAACGCTTGGTTTGGATTCCAATCCGGTTTAGTAATGTAGTACTTCCAATCTTTCGTGACGTGATTTGCCGTAAATGTCCATTCAAACGTCTGCATGCCCGATTGAATAGGACGTTTCACCCAACGGTCAGAGGTTTGTTCGTTAAGAGGAGAAAATTGCGTTAGGCCAGCACTCGCGATTTGCCCATCAGGAGGCCCAGATTGCGGAAAACCGTCTGGACCTTCAACACTTTGAGGCTCCCATTGTACAGAGCCGCAATTAACGTTTTTCTCTCCAGTGTCTGCTGGAAATTTACATAGTGTCGCACGAGCTTCGGCAACACCGTCTTTAACCGCAGATATATATCCGTGGCTGTATGCCAATGGGCTAGCAACTAAACCAAGTGCTGCCATTGAAAGCAAGACTCTCGTGTGTTTCATACCAATACCTTCTCTTAATCAGTTTCTAATGCGTACTAAGACGCAAATGGACATTGTTATTTTTATAGTCACCCGCATTAAGCAAGTGATGGAAAGTAATTTAGAGTGGAAAAATAAGTATGGCGAATGATTTGGTTTATTAATGGAATCAAACTCAATAATTCGAAGAGTCTAGCAGTAAAATGACATATCTCAGATGAATATTCTGAATTTATGGTCTAGGGTTGGCTTTAATGTTGTTTTTATCAATGAGTGAGAATGTTAATTCTGCCTAATTAACTAGGTTGATTAGGCAGAAATTGAGGAATTATCTTATCAAGAACAGTAGGTTACAGTAGCGACTCAATACCGAAATCCTTGCCGTAGTGCTCAACGACAAAATCGATATCTTTGTCGCCGCGACCTGAAAGGTTAACAAGAATAGAGCCGGTTTCTCCCTCTTTTGCTAATTTCAGTGCGTAAGCCACGGCGTGAGCCGATTCAATTGCTGGAATAATACCCTCTAAACGAGAGAGTTCGAAGAAGGCATCGATGGCTTCTTTGTCATTAATGTGGCCATAATTAACCCTACCGGCATCTTTGAGATAGGCGTGTTGAGGACCAACCGATGGATAGTCTAGACCGCTCGCAACGGAGTAGACTTCTTGAGGCTCACCTTCTTCGTCTTTAAGCATGTAGGATTTGAATCCATGCATAATACCGGGCTCACCTAGGGTGAGTGTGGCAGCATGTTCACCAGCGGTATCTAAGTCGCGTCCGGATGGTTCAACCCCGTAGATGTTCACCTCTTTATCATCCAGAAAGGCGCTAAACAGACCCATTGCATTAGAGCCACCGCCGACGCATGCCACAAGGTTATTAGGCAGCTCACCCGTCATCTCCTTAAACTGAATTCGAGCTTCATTTCCAATGATCGATTGGAAGTCTCGAACCATAGCCGGAAACGGGTGAGGGCCAACGACTGAGCCAATGGCGTACAACTGGGTATGCGGGTCTGCTAGATAAGCTTCAAACGCAGCATCGACCGCTTCTTTCAAGGTTTTTCTGCCGTGAGTAGCAGGAATCACATTCGCCCCTAGAATTCGCATTCTCACCACGTTTGGGTGTTCTTTGGCGATATCGACTTCACCCATATAGATATCACACTTTAGGCCTACCAAAGCCGCTGCGGTAGCGAGCGCAACACCGTGTTGTCCAGCACCGGTTTCAGCGATGAGCTTCTTCTTACCAAGTTTTTTGGCAAGCAGGCTTCCCCCAAGCAATGGTTAATTTTATGTGCGCCCGTATGGTTTAAATCTTCCCGTTTGAGATAAATAGGTGCGCCGTATTTTTCTGAAAGATTTTGAGCGTGGAAGATTGGGCTAGGGCGGCCTACAAAGTGTTTATATAGGCGTGCAA
>ASHK01000617.1 GCA_000695745.1 Vibrio madracius
TGTTTTTGTTTTTAGTTCCCGCTAATCCGCGATGAACCAAAAAAAAGGCCCCGGAGGGCCTTTGGTATCCGATGAGTGTTTGCTTATCGAGTCTTGAGATTTAATGTCTGCTTAATGGCAGTTAGTGTGCGACATACACAGATTTTTCTTTGCTTGTGTCAAACACATGCAGCTGTGAGCCATCTAGATATAAATCAATTTGATCACCCTCTTTGACTGCCTGTGTCGAAGGTGCTTCAACCACCAGACTATGGTCCACCGAATCGGTCATTACCTGAATGGTTGAACCTAGTAACTCGTAGCTTTCCACTGTTGCGGTCACTTTAATTGGGTGCTCAAGAAGCTCTGGTGTTAAATGAACATCGCTTGGGCGAATCCCCATAGTGACTTTCTCTCTATCTACTTGTGCATCAACATCGCCTGCTAGAGATAACTTCTGACCAGCGAGCTCTAGGTGCCAACCACTATCATCATTCGCAAGTTCAGCTGGCAACAGATTCATTGTTGGACTGCCAATAAAACCAGCAACAAATTTATTCGCTGGGTTTTGGTAAATCTCTTTCGGTGTACCGACTTGCTCTATACGACCATCACGAAGAATCACAATGCGATCAGCCAGTGTCATCGCCTCTACTTGGTCGTGCGTCACATAGATGGTGGTCTTCTGGAGTTTCTTGTGCAGTGCCTTAATTTCGCTTCGCATCGCGTTACGCAGTTTTGCGTCCAAGTTTGATAGTGGTTCATCAAACAAGAATACCTCTGGCGTACGAACCATTGCTCGGCCCATTGCCACGCGTTGGCGTTGACCACCGGATAACGCCTTAGGTTTACGATCGAGTAGCGGCGTGAGTTGGAGCATGTCTGCTACAGGACGAACCTTATTCGCTATTTCCTCTTTGCTAGCGCCTGCAAGTTTGAGTGCAAAGGCTATGTTTTCATACACTGTCATGTGCGGATAAAGCGCGTAGCTTTGGAATACCATTGCGATATTACGATCCTTTGGCTCTAGGTTGTTTACTACCTGACCACCAATCGAAATCTCACCACCGGTGATGTCCTCGAGTCCTGCAAGCATTCTCAAGGTTGTGGACTTACCACAGCCTGATGGACCAAGAAATACGATGAATTCACCATCTTTAATATCTAGGTTGAAGTCCTTTACTATACGAACGTCGCCAGAATACACTTTCTCTAAATTCTTAAATGAAACTGAAGCCATTTTTGATAATTCCTTTCCTAATTAACCTTTCACCGCGCCGCCGGTCAAACCCGCAACTATGTATTTTTGTGCCAGCAAGAAGAATACGATCGCTGGGGTAATCGTTACCGATACATACGCAAGGATCTTGTTCCATGCGATACCGTACTCTCCGCGATACTTCATGATACCGAGGGTCCATGGATACATATCTTCAGTATTCAAAACGAGCAGTGGAAGTAGATAGTTGTTCCAACTGCCCACCAAGACAAATACCCCAACGGTTGCAAGTATTGGCGTAGATAGCGGAAGAATGATGTGTAGGTAGAACTTGGCATAACTACAACCATCAACACGTGCCGCATCAAATAACTCAGCTGGAAGCTGTTCAAAGAAGGTTCTAAATAAAAGGATGCTAAACCCAAGCCCAAACGCGACTTGCGGAATGACGATACCTGGTAAAGTATCAAGCAGCGCTAAGTCTCGAATACGCAGGAACAGGGGTAATATTGCCGCTGCAGCCGGGAACATCATCCCCATTAGAAAGTAGCTATAGACGTACTTGTAACCAGCAAATTTAATATGCGAGAACGTAAACGCCGTCATTGTTCCAACGAGTAACGTGAGAATGACCGATAGTGCCGCGATGATGAGAGAGTTCTTCATCAGAATCCAAATGCTGCCATCGGCAAATACTGTCGCGTAGTGTTCGAGTTCCCACACTTCAGGGATACCAAATGGGTTAGTACGAAGCTCGCCGAGGCTTTTAAAGCCACCAAATAGCGTTGCCACCATCGGCAATAGTACAAACCCGGCTACCAGCATCAAGAAGGACATCCTGACCCACTGAATATTCTTAATCTTTTCCATGATGAGCCCCTACTTCTTGTCTTCTTTCATGATGGTGTTCTGATAGGTGAATGCGAACACGACACAGGCTATAAACAACACGACACCAACCGCACTACCAAAACCAACATTCATTCGTGTAATACCGAAGGTATATAGATAACTCACCAATGAGTGACTGCTATGCGATGGACCACCACCTGTTAATGGCATAATGAGATCGAAGGTTTGCAATGCACCCAAGATACTGAAGAATATGGATACCTTTATCCCCGACATAATAAGTGGGATTTTCACATGCCAGATTGCTTGCAGTTTTGACGCGCCATCGAGTTTGGAGGCTTCGATCAGATCTTTAGGCACACCTTGAAGTGCGGCGATATAGATCATCATGTGAAAACCAAAATACTTCCAAACAATGACGACCAAAATAGCGGTAAATGCCCAATCTCTATCAGCGAGAATGTACCAAGGGTCTGTGCCCAATGATTCGGCAATACCCGCCATCATTCCGTAGTCACCGTCGAAAACGAAACGCCAGATCAGACCCGCGACAACTTCTGCAAGAATGTATGGCAAAAAGAAGATCAAGCGAAAGACGCTGTTTGACCAGCTTTGTTTGTAAATACTCAAGGCGACAATCAATGCCAAAGGCAATTGAATGACCAATGAAACTAAAATGATTTTTACTGTGTTCCACGCAGCGGTTTCAAACGCACTGTGCTTTAGAATTCGTGCATAGTTTTTAAACTCGACGAACTGTGTTGGTTCACCATAACCGTTCCACTTGAAAAAACTGTAATAGGCAGCTTCTCCGAGCGGTAACATGACAAAAACAGTAAACAGCAATAGTGCGGGCGGCAGGAAAAACACTAGGGTTAACAATCGATTTCCGTGATTTCTTTCTTTGAGCCAGTGGCCAAAACCAGCGGATTTACTTTCTTGAGGATCGTCAACCATGGCTGCTAACTTCTCACTCATACATACTCCTTAATTTGTGAGGTAAAAGCTGGCTAATAGGTGAACGAAGTCCGACAAGGTCGGTATAGCCAGCTTTTACGAACGCTAAATAACGTTAAACGTCATCCATTACGTTGAATTAACGCATCTCCCACGCTTCTTGCACTTGCTCAGCAGCCTCTTTCGGGGTTACGTCGCCGTTAACGATGCCAACAGAGATGTCATTAACAACACCACCAACATCTGCACCTAGAGCTTGGTCAA
Source organism: Vibrio madracius (assembly GCA_000695745.1). Lineage (GTDB taxonomy): Bacteria > Pseudomonadota > Gammaproteobacteria > Enterobacterales > Vibrionaceae > Vibrio > Vibrio madracius. Next base: position 3,272 of record ASHK01000617.1, read on the forward strand.
AGAACACTTGGTGCCATTGAGCGCTTGAAATCGTTTGGGAAATTTTTTGCTTGAATGGGTTTTGCAGGCCTTTGTCTGCACCTTTTGCAACTGGAATGATCTGGTCGATCTCAGCAAGCTTGGTCTGGCTGTTTTCGTTAAGGAAGAATTCCAACCATTTCGCAGCTTCTGGTTTAGCGCCCTTGGCAAAAGCGAAACCATTGATGCCACCTAGCGTATCACTACCCGCACCAGCACCACCTTTAAGTACAGGGAAGTTCATAAAGCCAAGGTCTGAATCAACCACACCTTTCTTATCAACCGCCTGTTGAGCTTGGAAGTTATAGTCCCAGTCACCCATTAGGTGGATAGCGGCTTTGTAGTCACCAAA
>ASHK01000618.1 GCA_000695745.1 Vibrio madracius
TTCAAACCTCTTCGGATGGGCAATGCGTATCGTTTTATCCGATTACGTTTTCTGGCTTCTATCATTTAGATGAGAAACAAGCAAAAACCGACTTTGTTGTCGGTAATATTGAGAACTATCCCCACACTTTCGCTGCGACGGAAACGTTGATTATTAACCCAAGTCGTCAACAGGATTTGGAAGGTGGTCGAGCAATTAGCCTTGCAGGAGTCACGTCAGTGACAGATTCGCAGTATTTTTCTGTTAACCAGTTACCAGAACAGAACTCTGTGGGACAACGGCTATATATCTTTAATTCAGCGAATAAGGTGAATTACTGCATCACCGAATTTGGCAATATTGAGCGCAATAAGGTTCGTGTGGCAACCAACCTTGATGTGTCGAAAAGCCGCTTTATCCACTTAGAAGCATCACTGCTTCGTTCGGCGTTAGTACGCCTTAACTTAGTCTTTAATCAAGCTGGCGAAGAGTCCAACTTCCAACATGATGTGCAGGTGATCAATGTCCCCTAATAAACGTTCACAGCAAGGGAGTGTCTACATCGTTGCCATTTTCGTTGTGGTGGTAATGGGAATGTTGGCGATGAATCTCAATCGAATACAGTGGTCAAGCAACGATACATTATCACGTGAACTGATTGGTACTAAAGCGTGGTTTTTAGCAAACTCCGGCGTTGAGTGGGCTTTGACTCAGCTTTATCCATTAAATCAAAGTGGCTTAATTGCCGATCTTGAAGTGAGGTGTGGTGACATTCAACGCTCTTCGTCAGTCGCAGCGCCTTATCTGATCGCGCAAGTGGATGTGAATTGTCATAGTTTGTCTGTTCAGTGTGACACCATTAATGGCGGTGAGCTGAATCTTATTCCTAACGAACTCAGATATTTTAAAGTCACAAGTACTGCGATATGTGGCGATGGGCAAGGATTTGATATTCAACGTCAACAAGAAGCGTGGGTAAAAGGAGTCTCAGAATGAATCAGACCGTGGCTTTACTTGTGTCTCTACTGGCTGTCGCTAATAGTTATGCCATTGATTACTGTGATTATTTTCCTGAAGCAGTGCAAACTAACGCTCGTCAAGATGGTTATCCGTACGTTTCCCAAGTTGATTTTTCTGGCCATGATCAGGCGCTTATCTTTGATGTGGATGGCTTTAAAATGCCATTCAATTATCTTGCGAATAGCCCGGATCAAAATGGTACCGCGGCACATTGCTATTATCCGAATGGGTCTGACGATAGCTGTAAGGTGGATGCAGATAGCTATGCACCAAGTTTGCCGATTGACTTACCGGCTTTTCCAACGGATTTACAATCTTCCGACTGTGGGGATGGTCATTGCACAGTAGACGATGGAAGTCAGGTGCGCTCTATCACGATGAGGCAGGGTAAAACTCTGACGTTGGAAGGGGGAGAAGTTTGGGTTAGCTCACTGACTTTAGAGCATGCAGCAAAAATTAAAGTTGAAGCGCCGACCGTTCTTCACTACCAACGACTCCACGTTAGTGGTCATTCACAAATCAATAAAGGTGGTGACCTTGTTGATCTTATTCTTATTGGTCATGGCCCTAATGCTGCTGTCAATTTTACCAATCACAATGAAGTCTCAGCCGCTCTCTATGTTGAACCAAACAGTAGGCAAAAAGGACTAACAGTCAGCGGTGAATACAATGATCTCAAGATGAATGTCACAGTGAATCATATGTCGGTGACGGCAAAAAAAATACCTTGTATCTTCCTAAGAAGTGCGACGATATTCCACCACCTCCGACATTTACCTTGGATCTCTGTCCTTATTTTAAAGAGGAAGTTCAAACGACGCTTTATGATGATGTATCAGGTGCCCCTAAAGGGCGCTTGAACGTCAATATTGAATACGACGACGATGACGACGACGATTGGTTTGACGATTTTGAGGCCAATGCCATTGTTTTACCGAGAAATAGTACTGGGCTAGCGTTTTCTCGTTTTACCAATAATGGTACTTATGGCGGCTGTTTCTATACCCTCGTTCCTCCCCGTTACGGTTTGTCGAGWTKGATARAACTGTCAAGTGGATCCAACAAAAGGTTTTGAAAACTATCCTCCTCAACTGGAGAGCTTTCCTGATGGTGATTATGGCAAAGACTTCAAATGTGATGATGGGAAAACCTGTCACTTACGTTGGACCAACAATAAACTCAAGACGTTAGAAATCCAAGATGACAGTAAAGTCATTATCGACTCTGGGGAATATTGGGTTAATGAGCACTTACATCTTGAAGATGCCGAAATTCAGCTGATAAATGGGCCAGTCAAAATAAACTATCGTGGTGTTAAATCGAATGGAAAGCTGTCTCCTCCGCATTTTAAAGATGAGTTGAAGATCAATACTCAAGGAAAAAGTGAGGACCTACTGTTTGTCGGGCACGGTGTCGGTAGTGGTATAGAAATTGAAAGTGAAGACTCAGTCATCAAAGCGTATTTTTATGTACCACCTGAAGCGGCTACGGTAGGGACAAGAGGTTTTCTAGTCAATGGTGAAGACAACTATATTTTTGGTGGTGTAGCGGCGCCAAACGTCACACTCGGCGAGCGCGAGTATGATGACAGAAGACGAGCAACAGCAAGAGATGATGACGATATTGAAGGTGAAGGTAATGTGCTGTTTGCAAGTATACCTGCACAATGTAAAGCGCCACCACCAAGTCAAGATTATTACCTAGAGCTAGAGCCATTAAAAGGGATAGCACTTAGCTGCGAAACTCAACGTGTGGTGTTTAAGGTTGTCGATAAGAATGGTGCGCCTATCGATGATTACACTAAGGGCGTCAGAATTAGCGCGCCAGCTTCGGCTACGATGCAGTTGATAGAAGGTGTTCGAATTAGCGACGAGTTATACAACCCAAGTGCCAATGGGCGTATTGTGTTTGATGTCAGTAGTCAGCATATCGAGCAACTTATGGTATCTGGTGAGTTGGTAGAAAGTGCCAACAGCACACAAGTGACGGGTCATTATGAGTTTACCGCTAACAAGTTTACATTTACGCCACAAACCTCAAGTCTCATTGCAGGTAAACCAGCACGAATTGAAGTTCGTCCAGTCACTTGTGCGGTGACACGTTCAGGTCTTGCTAAGGTCGTGTCTGCGGCGAACTATTCGGGTGTGCAAAACGTTGATATTGCTACGACGCGCTACCTAGAGCCAAATACGCCAACCGTACCCGCAGCCATCAAAGTCAAAGCTGCACAAAGTAGTGAACAAGAGTTCGTGTCAGTGCCTGTTGCGAATTTGGCGCTGGATTTTTCCCATGCCAGCAGTTCACCTGACTCGGGTCAGAGTGCTTTAATGGACGTAAGGTATGATGAGGCCGGACGAGTCTCTTTCGAGCTCTCGCAAACACGCTGTGTGGATGAAAACGAAAAAAGTTCAGACTCGTCGCAAACTAGTGAGGCTAAACAGTGTGTGACTTATAAAGGCGTGCATGAACTTAAAGTCAGGCCGTGGACATTTGCGGTTTGTGACGCCGCAAACTATCAGCTTGCTCTCGATGGCACCTCATCTCAAGGAAGTGGTTACAAAGCGGCTGGTGAGCGGTTTAATCTGGATGTAGTTCCAATACGATGGCAGAAAAACGGTGCGATACAGGGCATGATCTCAGTATCCCAGTCCCACTGTCAGCCGCAGTTTATGACTCGCAATTACTTTGATAGCGATGCACCATTGTCCAGTGTAGCACTCAGCGGAAACGAGAATACGCCTGCCGCAAGGCCCGTTGAGGCAAGATTACCATTAAAAATGGATGGCGAAGACGCAACAACGTTTGTTCGCAGTAACCGAGATGGTAAAGGCGCATTGCCCTTTTATGCACTCTATTGGCAGGATGTAGGCAGTCTACTTACTAAGGTAGAAAGTCAGTCGAGCTATTTAGGTATGACGATTAACCCAAGCTCTCGCAGTATCGGCCGCTTTTATCCGCATCACCTCAGTCTCGTGTCTAACCAATGGGGTTATGAAGCGGGCCATACAGGGTTTGCTTATATGGGACAACCGATACAGCCAAATTTTGTCGTGGAAGCCAGAAACTTAGAAAAGACGCCGACACCGAACTACGGCTATTTTGCTCCAGAGTTGATTGCGACGATAGACCACGTAGCAGTGAATGACAATGGTGATAGCTATGTACCAAGAATAAGTGCAACCAACCAAAGCTGGAGTGGGGAAGCGTGGCAATGCAATGCTGCCACTACTTCATGTGGGCAGCCACTAGCTCGATTGGAAGCAAACTTTGGTAGTTATATCTTTTCTAAACGTTATCAGTTAGATGGTGTCACTTCGATAAAAGAATTGCCAGTCAAAGGACGCTTTGGTGTTCGATCTAATTTGGTCGATGGCGTCGATTTTGAAAGCCCAGCGTTAGATGTCAATGGTCACAAAGCCAAAGCTTTCCGAGTTCAGCCAGAATTTCGCTATGGGCGTATGGTAATGGATAATATTGGCGGTGATTGGATGACGGATATCAATGTTCCGTTGAGAACAGAATACTGGAGCGAATCTGGTTTCGTTGTCAGCAACGAAGATAGTGGTTCGGTATTCAATGGTAAGCACTACTGTCATCAGATTGTATGGTCTGAGAACAGTGACACTAAAGCGAGATTGTTTAACAAAGATGATGGCCATATCGTACT
>ASHK01000619.1 GCA_000695745.1 Vibrio madracius
GCTGAAAACAACGAGCTTGTTGGGATCATCACTGGTCGTGATGTTCGCTTTGTTACTGACTTATCTAAGAAAGTAGAAGCAGTAATGACGCCAAAAGAGCGTCTAGCGTCAGTGAAAGAAGGGGCTTCTCGCGAAGAAGTTCAAGAAGAAATGCACCGTGCGCGTGTTGAAAAAGTACTGGTCGTCAACGACGAGTTCCAATTGACCGGTATGATCACTGCAAAAGATTTCCACAAAGCAGAGCGTAAGCCTAATGCATGTAAAGATGCACAAGGTCGTCTGCGTGTAGGTGCGGCTGTGGGTGCTGGCGCTGGTAACGAAGAGCGTGTTAAAGCGTTGGTTGAAGCGGGTGTTGACGTTTTGCTTATCGACTCTTCACACGGCCACTCAGAAGGTGTTTTATCCCGTATCCGTGAAACACGCGAAGCATACCCAGATTTAGATATTATCGGTGGTAACGTCGCAACTGCAGCAGGTGCTAAAGCTCTTATTGAAGCTGGCGTAAGCGCTGTAAAAGTAGGTATTGGTCCGGGTTCTATCTGTACTACTCGTATCGTAACGGGTGTGGGTGTTCCTCAAGTGACAGCTATCGCAGACGCGACATCGGTTGCGAATGAATACGATATTCCAGTGATTGCCGATGGTGGTATCCGCTTCTCTGGTGATATCTGTAAAGCAATCGTTGCGGGTGCATCATGTGTGATGGTTGGCTCTATGTTTGCTGGTACTGAAGAAGCACCGGGTGAAGTGATTCTTTATCAAGGCCGTTCTTATAAAGCTTACCGTGGAATGGGCTCTCTAGGCGCAATGTCTCAAGGTTCATCGGACCGTTACTTCCAGTCTGATAATGCGGCGGACAAGCTTGTTCCAGAAGGCATCGAAGGTCGTATTGCATACAAAGGTCGCCTTAAAGAAATCGTTCACCAACAAATGGGCGGTCTTCGTTCAAGCATGGGTCTAACAGGCTCTGCGACTATCGAAGATATGCGTACTAAAGCAGAGTTCGTTCGTATCTCTGGTGCTGGTCTAAACGAATCACACGTACACGACGTTCAAATCACCAAGGAAGCACCAAACTACCGTCTAGGTTAATTACCCATAGACGAGAGTGATAACGTTGAGAGTCATAATTGGCTCCGGTAAGAATAAATCTTACGTAAACGTTTGCTTTTTTCCTTGATGCATAGATGTGAGGCGGGTAAACTCGCCTCCGTTCTCAATACTTAGCTTATAAGATTGCCCAAAATGACGAAAAATATTCATGACCAACGAATTCTGATTTTAGACTTCGGCTCGCAGTACACACAATTAGTAGCACGTCGCGTACGTGAGATCGGCGTATACTGTGAACTATGGAGCTGGGATGTAGAAGAAGCGGATATTCGTGAATTCAATCCAGATGGCATTATTCTATCTGGTGGCCCTGAGAGTGTTACGGAAGCTAACTCTCCTCGCGCTCCTCAATATGTATTCGATTCAGGCGTGCCTGTTCTTGGCGTTTGTTATGGTATGCAGACAATGGCTGAGCAACTAGGCGGCCGTGTAGCAGGTTCAAACGAACGTGAATTTGGCTACGCACAAGTGAAAGTATCTGGTGACTCAGCTATCTTCAAAGATCTTGAATTAACTCAAGACGTATGGATGAGCCACGGTGATAAAGTTGTCGAAATTCCAGCAGATTTCGTAAAAGTTGGCGAAACGGACACTTGCCCGTACGCAGCAATGGCGAATGAAGAGAAGAAATACTACGGCGTTCAGTTCCACCCAGAAGTCACCCACACTAAACAAGGCCTTCAAATGCTAGAGAACTTTGTTCTTGGTGCATGTGGCTGTGAGCGTTTATGGACATCAGAATCTATTATCGAAGATGCTGTGGCTCGTATTAAGGAGCAGGTCGGTGATGATGAAGTTATTCTAGGTCTTTCTGGTGGTGTTGATTCATCTGTAGTCGCAATGCTTGTTCACCGTGCTATCGGTGACAAACTGACTTGTGTATTCGTTGACAACGGTCTACTTCGTCTTAACGAAGGTCAGCAAGTAATGGACATGTTTGGCGATAAGTTCGGTCTAAACATCATCAAAGTTGACGCAGAAGAACGTTTCTTAGCGGCTCTTGAAGGTAAGTCAGACCCAGAAGAGAAGCGCAAAACAATCGGTCATGTATTTGTTGACGTGTTCGATGAAGAATCTAAGAAGCTGAAAAACGCGAAATGGCTAGCACAGGGTACAATTTACCCAGACGTCATTGAGTCAGCGGCGTCTAAAACGGGTAAAGCGCACGTTATTAAATCACACCACAATGTGGGTGGTCTTCCTGATGACATGGAAATGGGACTGGTTGAGCCGCTACGTGAACTGTTTAAGGATGAAGTACGCAAGATTGGTCTAGAACTTGGCTACCATACAACATGCTTTATCGTCACCCATTCCCAGGACCTGGTCTAGGTGTTCGTGTTCTTGGCGAAATCAAGAAAGAGTACTGTGATTTATTGCGCCGTGCTGATGCAATCTTTATTGAAGAACTGCACGCTGCCGATCTTTATAATAAGGTTTCTCAAGCCTTTACCGTGTTCCTACCAGTTCGTTCTGTAGGTGTAATGGGCGATGGCCGTAAGTACGATTGGGTTGTTTCATTGCGTGCTGTTGAAACTATCGACTTTATGACGGCGCATTGGGCTCACTTACCATATGACTTCCTAGGTAAGGTTTCTAACCGTATTATCAACGAAGTTGACGGTATTTCGCGTGTGGTTTACGACATTTCTGGTAAGCCACCTGCAACAATTGAATGGGAATAATCCACGATTATTATCCAGAATCATCAAAACCGGCGTAAGCCGGTTTTTTTTATGCAAGCCAATTGATGCATTGAATTTATCAATCTTAGATTGCAAATAACGGATCTGCTCAGTATTGATAATTTCGATTAAAATTTTTCTATAACTTTTACCACTAATTTTTAATCGAAGGCTCTTTTACATGTCGAACAAACTCGCGAACCCAGCGCCACTTGGCCTAATGGGTTTTGGTATGACTACCATTCTGCTTAACATCCACAATGCAGGTTTCTTTCCAATTGATTCAATGATTCTTGCTATGGGTATTTTTTACGGCGGTCTGAGCCAAGTGTTTGTTGGCATGATGTGCTTTAAACGTGGTGACACATTTGGTACGACGGCATTCACGTCGTACGGCTTATTCTGGCTAACGCTAGT